>DASPGQ010000503.1 GCA_035620555.1 Vicinamibacteria bacterium | reverse complement strand
TAAAGACGTGGCTCTACATCTCGGGAGGCGTGGCGGCGGCAGGCATCCTGACCGCGGTGGTCGTCGCCGCGACCAAGCCGAAGGCAAAAGCAAGAGTGGCGATGGGGCATTGAGGGGCAGAGGTATAGGAGGCGTGTCCTCCACCACCCCATATATAGAAGCGTGGTGAAAGGAGACTAGGCCATGGCGAACAGGAACATCAGGAACTTCATCGACCCGAGCGCGCTGCCGCTTGTCGTGCCCATTCCGTTTACGGGGCTGACGAGTGCCGCAGCGGTGACGGTCGATTCCGGCGTGATCAGCACCGAGCGGGATTTCTACGGGACCGTGGTCCGGTCGGCCGGATACGTCCCCGGGCTCTTCCAGTTCGTGCTGACGGATGGAGAGGGCATTCCGCTGTCTCCGGCGCCGATCGACGGCGTTCTGGCACTCGCTACGGTCAATGAGATCGTGCGGAACCTCGGGGAATCCGGACGACTCGTGCCCATCTTCGCTCCGAAGGGAACGAAGATCACGGTGGTGCTGACGACGGCGTTGGCGGGTCCGATTTCCGGAATGATCGAGGTCCGTGGGAACACGATCAAGGGGTAGCCATGTTCCGTGCGCATAGAGGGCGCTCTAGTTTCCAGTCCAAGTCAAAGGGCTGGAGGCAGTCGCCCCTATTTTTGGGGCGATAGAGCGCCCCCTTTGGATACGCGACAAGGAAGGTTCTAGGAGGAAGTCATGGACGGCTTTGCGGTGACGCTCGTGGCGGAGGTGTCCGGGCCCGGCCCGCTCACCTTTACGCAGATCAGCGACGAGGGAGCCGTCGTTATCCCCGGATTGACCGAGTTCGTCTTTCCGAACAACGGAAAGAAATGGCAGGTCACGGTGATCGACGCTTCGAACTCGAACGGCGCGTTCGCCTACCGTCTGAACTACAGGAGCGACTCCGGCATCGAGCGTCTGATCGACATCGTCGGCCCTTCCGCGGGCGAAGTGCTCAAGTCGTTCGCGAACGAGACGCCGCTTCTGGAAGTCCTCGGGAATGGCGTGAGGGCGCTCCAGGCCGAGGCGATTCAGGCGGTCGGCGCGGTCGCCGATGGAAACCTCACCGTGATCGTGGTGCAGAGGGAGACATAGACGTCAATGCATCCCGGTTTGCCCTGTCGGCAGATCGGGCGTAGTTGGTGGTTCCTTTAAGGAGGCTGGCACATGGCGGGTTTCGTTCACACCCTGGTGGCGGAGGTGCTCGCGGTCGGGCCGCTCACGTTCACCCTCATCGACGATGAGGGCGCGAACGTCGAACTGGGCCTGACGGAGTACGTCATCCCGAACAACGGCAAGGTCTTCCAGGTCCAGGCCGTGGACGGGTCGAACAGCGCGGGCGCGTTCTCGTACCGGGTCAACTACCGGGCCGACTCGGGCGTGGTTCGGCTGATCGACGTGGTGTCGCCCTCGGCGGGTGAAGTGCTGAAGACCTTCGCGGTCGAGGCGCCTCTCCTGGAAGTCAAGGGCAACGGCACCCGGGCGATCCGGGCCGAAGCCATCGTCGCGGGCGGCGCGACGCCGGACGGGACGCTCACGATCATCATCGTGGAGCGCGAGACCTAGACCGGGAAGTAGTCCGCGTACCCGGCTCCGGTTCGTAAGGACTGGAGCCGGGTCGCGGCTCTCGGAAAGAGAAAGGTTAAGGAAAGACATGTACCTCGCGGAAACGGCAAGCCGGACGGACGAGGAGACGCTGGTCGCCCAGCAGGCGAAAGTGCTCGGCCTCGACCCGAAGCTCGCCGTCCAGAAATACCGCGAGGTCGCTTTGGCCCTGAAGGGCGCCGCTGACAAGCGGGAGTACTTGAGGACGGCCCTGCTGACGGCCAAAAAGGAGCATCGAGCGGCCCTGGAGACAGTCGCGGAATTGAGAGGACAGGTCAAGAAGATCAAGGACAACTCGAAGAGGGCGGAAGCGCTCTACGCGCTCAGCAAAGAGGAACTCCGGCTGAAGCGTGTCGGGCGAATTCTTGATGAGGGCAAAGGAGCCGTTGGAATGGGCATCGCGTGGATTCCGCTGCTCCTTGGCCTCACTTTGGCGGGTGTGACGATCGCGGGCTACGTGGAGTTTCGTGGCCAGGTGAAGAAGACGGTCGAGGATACTGGCAACGCCCTTATGACGCTGACGTACGTCACGGCGATCGGTGGGGGCGTTCTCATGCTCCTCTACATGGGCAAGTTGTTCCGGGATGCTTACGGTGAAGGAGCGGCGAAGTCCGGCCGTTCGAGAGCATAAACATGTACCTCAGTGCGGAACGTCCTGAGAGGTCAGTCGGAAGACTGTACGGCGACGAAGGAAAACTGAACGTCACCGTTGAGGGAGCGCAGCCTGTCATGGCCGCGCTTCCGTACATGGGCGTTTCTGGCGCTCTTCTCGTGAGCACGGTCATTCTTCCGAAAGATCCTCAGTGGGCAAAGGTAACAAAGCTCATCCTTGCCGCCGGGGGCGCCGGAATGGCGATTACCGGTCTTATCTCTGCGTTCAGGACGGCCAAGGCGATGCGGCCCGCCGGTCCTGTGGCTCCTGGTGCGGTTCCAGGTAGCCAGATGGTGCCGAATCTTGCCGAAGCAAAGCTGAAGGAGTTGATCAAGATCGACTTCGACCCATCTCAGCCTGAGACAGGTGGAACGACGAGGTCTCTGTTTTCCGATCAGGAATTTGAAGCAACGGTGGTGAACGACTCCGGGAAGACATACAGCTTCTATCCTGGAATCGCCGCTTTTGATTCCGACCAGACGCTACGTTGGCGAACGCCAGCCTTGCAGCGGCAAATCGTAACTCTTGGGCCTGGCGAGAGCAAAACGATGGGCTCTGCGGCGAGAGCGGCCCTAGCCAAGAAGCCGGAGCACGAACCTGTCTTCAAGGTGCCGTCAAGCGCGGCGCCGTGGACGTGGAACACCTACAGCGTCGAAGTCGAACTGTATCGGTCGCGAGACGATGCGCAGCCGTTCATGACGGAGAGGATTCCGATCGTGTACGGCTACTACGGTTGGCCGAATGCTGAACCTCAGGCGAAACGTGCGTAAAGGAGAGATATTCTAGTGCCCCGTTTCAGGCAGTACGCCGTGTATCCGTACGAAGCGGAGTTCGGGTTCTCGCCCGGCTTCTACGGACCCGGCTCGAAGTTCTGGGAAGTGAAGATGCCCGCCCTGCAAGGGGTTGGGAAGCGTCGGCGTACGCATCGGCTGACGGGGATGCAGAGCCAGATCCGCCGGGAGATCGAGTCCGGAATCAAGATGAGGGAGTCGAAACTGGGCTGGTACCTGGGAATTCCGATCGGGGCGGTCGCTCTCGTCGGCATCGTGGCGAGCGTCGCGAAGCTGAAGAACAAGCAGAACGGGGGAACGAACGGCTTGGGCGCCCTGCCGGACTATCTCATTCCGAAGACCGTGAAGGATCAGTTGGACAAGATCTCCGGAGCGAGCGGCAAGCTCGTGGCCGCCGCCATTCCGATCGGCGTGGGCGCGCTCGTCATCCTCGGATCTGCTGTGGTCCCGAAGTTCAAGGGGAGCGTCGTTCTTCGCATGATCGGGATCGGAGCCGGTATCTACGTCGGCGCGAGCGGCGCGGCCTATGCGATGGCGCCCGCGCCGAAGCCTGCCGGGGAGATTCCGGGCGCTCCCGGAGTGGTCGGTGGCGCGACCGCCGTCGTAAGCGGTTCTCATGGCCGTCGCTGGCTTGGAGACCCTCGTTTTGACTTGCAGGTGAGGAATACGAGTCCGCAGCCGGTTCGGCTGGTCGTGCGCGGACAGCAGTGGCTCGGGTCTTCTCCACAGACGGGCTCCCTGGAGGTTTCCTGGCCAGTCAGAGAGGTCCAGTTGGCTGGAAACGAGATCAAGACCGAGGAGTTCTTCCTGGACAAGGAGAAAGTGGACAAGTTTCCGGGGGATCGGACAGTGATGTTTGAAGTGACCGATGTGACGGACATCAAGGCGGCCAAGAAGGTGCCCGCCTTCGTGAAGACGTTCAATTACGCCGCGTAGAAGGAGCGCATTATGCCGGAGACGATGGTACCCGCGGACTACGTGACGATGCCCGTGGGAAGCTTCAACGAGGTCTACGTGGGCGACTTCGTCATCACGGAAGACCCGGGAAGCAAGCGGACCTACGTCGTCATGGACATCGGGAACTATCTGGTGAAGCCCGATGGGACGAAGGAGACGACGAAGGAGCAGCGCGTCCTCGCGAAGCTCGTCGATACGACGAACGCGAAGATCGACAAGGTCGGGAGCGTCTGGTCCTGGCCGACGTCCTACACGCTGACGCCGAAGCAGCAGGTGCTTCGCGCGCCGACGCGGGAGCGGGCTGTCACGGAAGTGTCCGCGCATGGAGGCGCGGCCGACAGCGTTCCGGCTGCCTTCGCGGCTCCGTCGAAAGGCGGTCCATGGAAAGTCTTGCTCGGCGTGACGGCGGGGCTTGTGGGTGTTGGCGGCCTTCTCTGGTGGCTTTCTCAGCGGAAACCGTCCCGCGGCATGGGCGAAGCCCCGGAGATGGAATGGATGGGCAGCCTCGGACGCGGAAAACCGAGGCTGTCGCGGAAGGCCCGCCAGTTCATCAGCCGGAAGATTCCGACCCTCCGCCGCGAAGGGTACCCGAAGCGCCAAGCCGTCGCGATCGCCTACGAGATGGCCAGGAAGCAGGGCTTCCATGTGCCTGACCCGAGCGATCTCGGGGCCGATCCATATCCGGCCGAGATGCAGTTTCAGAACGGCCTCGGCAGGAAGACGAAGTCGAAGCGCATCCGCTGCTAGAG
>DASPGQ010000502.1 GCA_035620555.1 Vicinamibacteria bacterium | reverse complement strand
CTTCTCAGGATGCCTTGATCGTTCCGGGCATAGAAGGCAAACGCATGCACCAGGTTCGTGCGAATGAGCGTACCGTCCAGATCGTAAAAGGCTGCCGCCTTGGCCAAGATTGCTATCCTACCTCCTTGCAACCGGTTGGATGGAACCCTAGATATTACGCCGTCGCGGCCGAGCCCTCAACAGTGAGACCCGATTGATCGGTACCCGAGGCTGAGCATAGGATGGGCGACTATGAAACGTCGCGCCACGATCACCTCGGTCGGCCGGTTCCTCCCCGACCGGATTCTCTCGAACCGCGACCTCGAAGAGATGGTGGATACCTCGGACCAGTGGATCGTCGACCGTACGGGGATCCGAGAGCGTCGACTCGTCGAAGGTGGAACCGGCACCTCGGAGCTCGCGGCCGCCGCCGCTCAAGAGGCGCTCGACCGGCGCGGCATTGGCGCGAATGACGTCGAGCTCATCATCGTCGGCACCATCACTCCGGACATGTTCTTCCCTTCGACCGCCTGCCTCGTCCAGGAAAAGCTCGGTGCCCGCCACGCGTGGGGATTCGACCTCTCGGCCGCCTGCTGTGGCTTCCTGTACTCGGTCTCGGTGGCGGCCCAGTTCATCGAGTCGGGAGCGCATGAGCGGGTCCTGGTCATCGGCGCGGACGTCATGAGCAGCATCATCAATTACAAGGACCGCGCGACCTGTGTCATCTTCGGAGACGGCGCAGGTGCCATTCTCCTCGAGCCTGCTTCGGGCAACGACGAGGGGTTTCTCGGTTTCCAGCATCGGGTCGAAGGAAGCGGCGGTCGATTTCTCTACATGCCCGCCGGCGGCAGTGCGAAGCCCGCCAGCCACGAAACCGTCGACCAGAACTTGCATTTCGTACACCAGGACGGCCGCCAGGTGTTCAAGTACGCCGTGCGCAAGACGTACGAGACGACGACCAGCCTTCTGGCGATGCACGGTCTGACCGCCGACGATATCTCCCTTCTCATTGCCCACCAGGCCAACGTCCGAATTCTGGATGCGACCGCCGAGAGGCTCGGACTTCCCCCGGAGAAAATCGTCAAGAACATCGACAAGCTCGGAAATACCACCGCGGCGACCATTCCCCTCGCGCTCTACGACGCGGTCGAAGATCAACGGCTCCACAAGGGGGATCTCGTCCTCTTCAGCTCGGTGGGGGCAGGATTCACCTCGGGAGCGTCGCTTCTGCGCTGGAGCGGACTCCGCACGAACGGCGGGCGCTGAGTTTGGCCCCGAATCGCCTCGGTGCCGAGACGAGCCCCTATCTCCTCCAGCACGCACACAACCCCGTCGACTGGTATCCCTGGGGAGAGGAGGCCCTTCAGAGGTCGCGTCGCGAGGACAAGCCCATCCTACTCTCGATTGGCTATTCGGCGTGCCACTGGTGCCACGTCATGGAGCGCGAGTCGTTCGAGGACGAAGAGACCGCCGCCCTGATGAACGAGAGCTTCGTCTGTATCAAAGTCGACCGCGAAGAGCGACCGGACATCGACGAGATCTACATGAGCGCCGTCCAGATGATGACCGGATCCGGCGGATGGCCCTTGACCGTCTTTCTCACGCCCGCGCTCGAGCCTTTCTACGGAGGCACCTACTTTCCTCCCGAGAATCGCTTCAATCTCCCGTCATTCAAGACCGTCCTCGAGCAAATTGCCCGCGTCTACCGCGACGAGCGTCCCCGGGTGGTCGAGAGCGCCACGCGCCTGACCGAGAGGCTCCAGGGTCTCGCCGCGACGCCCGAGACACGAGAAATCCTCTCCCGCCGGCTCATCGGAGATGCCGCCCGGGATCTCGCCTCGCGTTTCGACCCTCGGCACGGCGGCTTTTCGCCCGCGCCCAAGTTCCCCCCGGCGGGTTCGCTCTCCCTTCTCATGCGACACCACGTCGCAAGCCCCGATCGGGACACCCTCTTCATGGTAACGCTCACGCTGGACAAGATGGCGGCGGGGGGTATGTACGACCACCTCGGAGGTGGTTTTCACCGGTACGCAACCGACAGCCGTTGGCTGGTTCCCCACTTCGAGAAGATGCTCTACGACAACGCGCTTCTGGCACGAGCCTATCTCGAGGCCTACCAGCTGACCGGGAACGAGGACTACGCTCACGTCGCCAGGGAGTGTCTCGATTGGATCCTGCGGGAGATGCAGGGCGCAGAAGGAGGCTATTACAGCAGCCAGGACGCGGACAGCGAGGGCGTGGAAGGGAAGTTCTACGTCTGGTCCTACGAGGAGGTGCACCGGCTGCTCGGAGCCGACGCCGCGAGCTTTTGTGACGCCTACGACGTTACACCGGGCGGCAACTGGGAGGCGAGCAACATCCTGAACCGAACCGGCCAACTGGATGAAGAGCACGACCCTTCTCGCCGCACACTCTTCGAGGCCCGCGAGCGACGCGTCCGCCCCAACCGGGACGACAAAGTTCTTACGAGCTGGAACGCTCTCACCATCATCGCGATGGCTCGCGGGTACCGGGTGCTCGGTGACGAGCGCTTCCTGAGCTCCGCCCGTCGGGCTGGGTCCTTCATTCTCGAGCGCCTGTTCGAGGGCGATCGTCTCCTCGCGAGCTACCGGCTCGGCCGCGGGAAACACAAGGCGTATCTGGACGACTACGCCTTTCTCCTCGGTGGTTTCGTCGAGCTGTTCGAGTGCGACTTCGATGGGCGATGGCTGGCGTCGGCTAACCGCCTCGCGTCGGAACTGAAGCGCCTCTTTCACGACGAGGCGCTCGGCGGTTTCTTCTTCACCGGCTCGGACCACGAGAAGCTCATCACCCGCTCCAAGACCGCCTACGACGGGGCGATCCCGTCGGGCAATGCTCTCGCGGCAAGCTACCTCTTGAAGCTGTCCGAGTATACGGGCTCGCGCGAGCACGAAGCGCTCGGTGCCCGGACGCTTCGCGCGTTCCATGCTCTGATGGAGCGCTCGCCGAGCGCTTTCGCTCACATGCTGCTCGCTCTCGACTTCCATCTGTCCCCGAAGCGCGAGATCGTGGTCGTCGGCCGCGAAGCCGACTCCGCTTTGCGCGATCTCTGGCGTATCTACGCGCCCAACGTCGCCATCGTGCACGTCGACCCGCAATCGGCGGAGCTCCACCTTCCAGTGACCGAAGGCAAGTCGGCCGGGCCGGACCCTCGGAGACCGCGGTTCTACGTCTGCTCGGCCTACAGGTGTCAGGCGCCCACCGATTCGCTGGATGAAGTCATCTCCTCTCTGCGAGTGCTAGAATGAACTCGTCATGACCAAGACGACCTCAGTCCTGATTCTCGCCATCGTGCTTTTCGGGATCGGCTTGGCGGAGACGTCCATCCTTGCCGACGGTCCAACGCTCAAAGTCAAGTCGCCTCGAATGACCTTCATGCGGCCTCGCATGCCCAACGAGCCTCAAAGACCGGCGGTCACCATACGCGTCACCGCTGAGCTGGAAGACCTGGACAAGGCCGAGGACCCCGAAAAGTACTACTGCCTGGCCGAGGTGTGGGAGTGGGACGACGACACCGAGTCGGAGTACGCGCCCGACTGCGACCCATATACCGAGGGCGTCGAGCTCAAGAGACATTTCAGCGCCAGCCATCAATACCGTTACCCCGGTACGTACACCGTCTATTTGAGGCTCGAGCGAAACGGCAAGACGGTCATCGCAGGAAACGCCAAAGTCCAGATTAGAAGCTAGTCAGCAGGCTGGTGAAAGAGTACCGCCAGCCGGATCCCGCCACGGCATTGAGCACGAGCAGGCTCATGAGAAATTCAGCGTAGCCTGCGCGAGCGGAGCGAGCCCGGCGCGAAGCGCCGCAAAGGCCGAGCCGTGGCGGTTGATCGATCGCAGGTCCCGCCACGGCATTGAGCACGGGAAGGACCGGGAGGGGTTTGCACCCCTCCCATCGGGGCATGAAGGCGTCGATTACGGTCCCGCAGCTATGAAGACGAAATCCGAGTACTCCCATTTGAAATTGACGAGGTACCAGAGTCTCACGTAGATTGTGCTGCCATTCACCGGAAGACCCGATACCGTCAGCGACTGGGTCGCACCCAGGTTCCCACTATCGAGGTAGTTCTTGGCCCCCGGACTCGATCCGACCTGCAGCCACCACGCGGCCGGTGACTGGCCACTCGGAGCAGAAGCCCAGGTGAAGTTTACGCTGGCGCCAGGGAGAACACTTCCGGGTATGGGCGACGTGATGGTGGGTCTGCCGAGATTGGCCGCCGTGAAGACGAAGTCGACGAAGCTCCATGTCCCGCCCATTTTGTAATTCAGCCGCACGTAAATCGTTCTCCCATCCGTGGGAATTCCGCTCACGCTCTTCGTTGTGGCTCCCGCACCCAGGGGGCCGCTGTTGAAGAGGTTGGTGCTGCCCTGCGCCGTTCCCACGTACAGCCACCAATCGACCACCGGTGCCCCATCGGGGTGCGCTTGCCAGCTGAACGTGACGTTCGTCCCGGGAAGTATCGTACCGGGAGCCGGACTCGTCATGGCTGGCGCGAGGTTCTGAGTCGGGAAGACAAACAGCGTAGACTGCCACGCTCCATTCAAGAGATAGAAGAGCTTCAGGTGCAGATCTTGACCGTTCGTGGGAAGTCCTGTTACCGGAATGGATGTGGTGGTCGATCCGAGATTGCCACTGTTGAATACGTTGTTGGATCCGGCCGTGGTGCCGATATAGACCCACCAGTTCGTGACCGGCGCCCCGTTCGCCTCCCACTGGAAGGTAACCGTCGGGCCGGGGAGCACCGATCCCGGTGACGGACTCGTCAAAGTCGGAGTGCCTTCACTTCCCCCACCGTCGGGCGACGCGGCGTACTGGAAGTCGGTGAACGTCCAGGTGAGTGCCATCCGATGCCACAGCCTCACGTAGAGGTCGCGCCCATCGGTGGGGATGCCGGAAACACTTCGAGACAGTGCCGCTCCCAGATTTCCGCTGTCGTGGATGTCCCGCCCGCCGAGGCTTGAGCCGACGTAGAGCCACCATGCGTTGACCGGTGCCCCGTCAGCGGTCCATTCGAAAAGAGCGCTCGCACCCGAAAGCTCCGAGCCGGGCGGCGGGGCCGTCATCGTGGGAGCACCCAAATCGGCCGTGTATTGGAAGTCCTCGAAATCCCAGGCTCCGTCGAGCTGAAATCGCAGACGCGCGTAAATCGTTCTCCCGTCTCGGGGAAGCCCGTTGACGGGGGCCGACAACGCGGTCGTGACGCCGCTCGAGAAGAGCTCCTGGCCTCCCGGAGTGCTCGAGACCCAGAGCTCCCAGTGAGTCACCGGCAGGCCGTCACTCGTCCAGGAGAAGGTTACACCGGCTCCGGGAAGCTGGGAGCCGGGTGCCGGGACGACGAGGGCGGGTCGCGGCAGCTGCCACGCCGTGTAGTTGTAGTCGATCTTCTTCCAGGACCCTTGAAGGAGCCACCAGAGGCGAACATGCACCGGGCTTCCGTCCGTGGGTAGCCCGGCTACGACTTTCGACGTCGTCGCGACGCTCATCGAACCGCTATTGAACAGTTGACTTCCTCCCACGGAGGTTCCTACGAAGAGCCAATAGCTCGAGACGTTCGTGCCGTTCGATGCCCATTCGAACGTGACCTCTGCGCCCGGAAGCTCGGTCCCGGGTGGCGGGCTGACCATCGCCGGATCGCTCACTGGCGCCTTGTAGGAGAAGTCCTTGAAACTCCAGCTGCCGCCGAGGCGATACCGGAGTCTCACGTAAAGAGTGCTTCCATTCCTGGGAAGGCCCTCGACCTGGACCGTCAGGCTGGTTCCGAGAGAGCCGCTCTCGAAGAGATTGCTGGTGCCTGGGCTAGTGCCCACCCAGAGCTCGTACTCCTCGACCGCGACGCCGTTCGACTCCCAGGCGAAGGTGACGTCGCTCCCCGGAAGAGTGGAGTACGGCTCGGGCTCGAGCATTCGGGGACCGGGCTGGCAATTCGCGGGAATGTCGAAGCCGTTGGTCGGAGTCGTGCTCGACGGCCCGCCGCTCACGGCATCCACGCCCAGACCGAAGTCGGCGAAACCCTGCCACAGCGTGCAGACGTCTTCGCCGCCGTGAAGGTTCACCGCGGCTTGGATGATGCCGTCCCTGACGTCGGTGAACGTCGGCGAGCAGGCGGTGAACTTCATGCCCTCGTTGACGTAGAGCATCATCCTTTGATTGCCAGCTCCCCCGGTCGCGTTCGCGAGGTCGGGGTCGAAGCCGTACTGCTCGACGAGCCTCCAATACACTTCCCAGGCTGCCTGTGCCCAAACCTCACCGACTCCGTGAGGAACGGCCATTCCGTTGATGCTCTCGTAGGTGTGGTCGTTTACCGAATCGTCGGTGCTATAGCGCTGGGTCCGAATCCCGTCTCCATCGGCGGGGTCGCCAAGCACATACGTGGCGATGCCGCGCGGCATCTCTGGGGTGTCACCTGGCCTCGCGGTGTAGACGAGCGCCCACCAGTCGCTCAAGCCTTCGCCGGGCTGCTGATCATTGAACAGGCACAGGACGTTCGCGGGACCTCCTACCTGACGGGTGGAGATGCCATGGCCGTACTCGTGTACGATGATTCCCGCGTCCAGTGAGCCATCCCTCCTCGGGTTGGTCTGGTTCCAGAGGAACATCTGCATCCTGGGTCTCGTTCCGTCGGACAGCGTCAAGAAGTTGGCGTTGTTCAGACCCCCGCCGTCCTGCACTTCGGCACGAAGGTCGTCGCTGCCCGCGCCCCCGAGTCCGAAATTGTTGACCTGGAAGTTTCCTGCGACCTCGTCGAATCCGTACCGATATTGAACGTCGTGAATTCGGTTCGTCCAGTAGAAGACGTTGGCGATGGCGGCGTTCGTGTAGGTCGTTGGGTCGGCGCTCAGACTCAACGGAAAACTGCAGTTGCCTCCGGGACAGGTCGGCTCGCTCGCCGGCGGTGCATTGTCGTCGTTCGCGTCGTCATAGGCATGGACGTTGTTGCCACGCATCGTGGCGAAGGTTTGCCCGCCATTGTCATGCCAACCGAGCGGCGAGGCGATGGGGTCTGCCCCGCCCACCACGAGGATCCGGGCATCCTGGGGAGGGAGAGGAGACGTATGGTTCGGGCTCTCGACCGGCAGGGGATAGACCTGGTACTGCGAGTCTGAAACGAGATCGAAGCGCGTGATCACTCGACCCGAGTCGTCCGGCTCCAGACCTCCGGTCGCGTCGACGTTGAGGTCGTGCACATGTCGCGAGTCGTTGGTATGAACTCGCAGGTTCCACACGAGGGTGAGCCCGCGTCCCATGGGAAGCCAGAGGAGCTTGGCCTCGACTGGCTCGTCCGAGAGCTCGCTGGCACGAAGCGTCTGTGCGAGATTCGCGCCAGAGGGGCCCTTCGTCACCCGAGCCCTCCGTCGTGGTCCAGCGCCCAGATGGCGGCCGGCAGCCGAGGTGGCGGTTACCGCGTCGATCGCCGGTGCGAGAGAGCCGAAGTCGTCGACCCCCACGGCCCTCGCCTCTCGGGCGACTCGCGACGCTCGATCGGTTCTCAAGAGATCCTCGAGTCGCGGAACGAAGGCGTTGCTGATTCCAATGATCGCCCCGTCCCCGCCGACGTGAACCTGGAGCTGTGCGTTGAAGATGCGAATACCGTAGAACTTCTGGCACAAGTAGATGTGTGTCGTTTCCGTTATCCGGGAGTAGACCTGGTCGCAGATATCGATCTCGTTCAGGTCCGTTGGCCTCAGCCCGAGCAGGTCGGAGTTGGCTCGAACAAAATCGACCGCCACGTCCAGCGGGGCTCCCGATGACGGTTTCGTCAGCTTGCCCGTCGGATTCATCAAGCTCCGCGTCACTCCGGTGGCGGGATCGAACGCGGCCACGAGGGAGCCGCCCAACGACTCTCGCAATGCGACGATTCGGTCGAGCTGAACGGACGTCGGCGACGCTCCCTCGAAGCTCATGGTCTTGCGCCGGTCGATGGCCGCCTCCGAGGCATCGGTCGGACACGGCACGTAGAGAAACCCGACGAGGCTGGCGAGAACCACGCCGGAGATTGACCGTGAGGACGGATGCATCTCGACCTCCCTGATGACCGCATCGGCACACACCGACACGTTTCGCTAGATGCTGATGCTTCGTTTTAGCCGCTCCATCCTCCCCTGATGGAGCATGCACGCGGCTCGCGCGCTCGTGGGGGCGGCGCAAGCGTAGCAGACTTCGCCAGTTTTAGCTACATGGGGGAAGAAAAAAAGTGGGGAGTTCGCAAAAAAAACCTTCTTGCCAGGGCTAGCGGCGCCTCCGTCTACGCTTTCATTCGATCGGCGGTGCGGCCGGCGGAGCCGTAACGGAGCTCCAATATCGAGCGAAGAGCGCTTATCCCGTCCGGCGACGAGCCTTCGTTACGAACCTCGATGACGTTCCAGCCGGACTTGCGGATCGTGTCGACGGCTACGCCAATCGTCCTGGCCGAGTTGAGAAGGAAACGATTCAAGTCGTTACCGATGTAACGCCGGTAGAGACCTCTCGCGACGACACGCTTCGCGCACAGCTCCACCGGCGCGCGAACCGATATCACCAGGTCGGATCTTGGCAAGAGCGCGGAGTACTTCGCGATCCAGGCGGCATCCGGCTCCTGGCCAGCCGATGCATGAATGCTCGTGACGCGGTGGACGAGACCCTCGGAAAGGACGAGGGCCTCCTTCGGCAAGAGATGGTCGCCGAAATAGTGATGAAAGGCCCCATCGCGAAGAAAGAACCGCAGAACCTTGCGCCTGTCCCCTGTGGACAGAGGGCGTCGCCAGAGCTCGGAAAAGACGTGCCTCGTGAGAGCCCGGTTGTGGAGGCAAAACGGGAGACGATACAACTTGAGCAAACGACGACCGGCAGCATCCATGAGGCGTTCCCGCCTCGCGGAGGGACTCGCGATCCCGATGAGGCGCCCCGGATGGGTGCGCTCGAAGCAGCGGATGCGGGCTTCGCGGGCAAGCATCGCCGACACACCGAGCTCGCGCAAAATGGTCCTCGCGGCGTCGCGCAGCGTACTCTTGCCCGCACCCGGCGGTCCGACGAATTCGACGATCACGTGCGCGAGTCTTTCGCGGCCAAAGAAGGCCTACCAGCCGTACAACCTCGCGATTCCGTCGGCGTATTTGGAGCTCTTGGTCATGCGGAAGGGAAACTGATTCGTGATGGTACTCACCGTCTCGTCGTCCTCGGGCTCGTACTTCAACTCCAGGATGACATTGGCCTCATCGGTCAATGGCGCGAGCCAGGGCGTGGAGAGTCCCTCCATCCGGTAGAAGCGGAACTCGGTATCGAGGGTGATTCGATACCTCGCGTCGGCGGAGCGAAAGTATCGTCGGCGATAGCGGTTGACGAGCACCGCCTCGAGCCCCGCCATCTCGTTCTTGACCGTCTCGGGAACGTTGCGATCGGCAAGGACCCGGTCGAGGAGGAGCTCGTTCCCGCTCGGGCCGACCTCCATCGCTTCCATCGAATAGGTCTCTTTGCGTCCCAGGAGACCCTTCTTGATCTTGATCTCCAGAGTCGGTCTCGCCACACGACCCAGAAGCTCTCCGTACCATCGAATGCGGTGCTTCTTTCGGTCCCGCGACCCCTCTACGTTGTCGGAATAGTTGTTCATTCTCACGGAGTCGAAGTAGATATTGTTGACGTCGCGCTCCTCGAAGATCTCGGAGAACAATGCCGGATGCAAGCGAACGACCGATTCGACCTCCTCCTTCGAGAGATCTCTGACGAAGAACTTACGCTCGAATCGATAGCCGTTCGCGTTCGTTCCCTCACTCGTCACGAATCGCCTCGAAATTCCGCTCGCGAGCCCGGATGGGCACGCCCATTTCAGACCATTCCTTTGTTGTCGAGAAAACTGACGTTGACCGAGTCTCCCAAGCTCTGCAGCGCCTGCTTCGCCTCGTTGAGCTGGTCGTAATCGGCGAACTCGACGAAGAAGCAAGCCTGAAGCGCTTCCCTGGTCTCGTCGAAGCGCTTGAGGTTGACCGCGGAGCAGTAACGCGTCAGCGTGTCGATGACTTGCTTCAGCTCGACTTTCTGAGGGTTGTGGCTGTGGACCGTCAACTGGACGTTCTGACCGGGGCGAGCCCGTCGTGCCACGCTCTTGCGGAGAATCAAGATCGCGGAAATCAGGGCGACGGCCACGAGGGTAATCGTCGTCTGATCGGCGCCCAGGCCGAGCCCGATACCGATCGCAAGGAAAAGGTAGGCGAGCTCTTCCGGGTCCTTGATGGCGGCCCGGAACCGTACGATGGAGAGCGCCCCGACCAGACCCAGCGACAGGGCGAGAGACGACTTCACGATGGAGATGATGAGCATCGTGGTCATCGTGATCAACATGAAGTTGCGTGCAAAGGCGTTTCGGTTGGCGAGGGTGTCGGCGTACTTCACATAGATTCGGCCCAGCAGAAACGACAAGGCGGCGGCGATGAGCAGGTTGGTCACGAACGAGAATACGGGTATCTGGACACTCGTCGTCGCAAGGAAATCCTGAAACGTCAGCGGCGCACTGGGCTGCATCGGCTTCCTCCTCGTGAGCGCGGCCGCGGCCTAGCCGGAGACTGCGGGTCTCGCGTGAGCTAGTAACGGGCTCATCCTGTCCCCATCGATACGACCCCCGGTGCCGCCGGGTCCGCATCCGAGATCGGGGAAATGCGCTCGACCGCGCAAGGCCATTTCATTCACTGAACCGACTTGGTTTTGGGGGGCGGACGTCAAAGTATATCGCATTGTCCGGCAGCGAATCAAAGGTGCGCCTCTTGGGTTGTCGTCGCGGTTAACGCCGGGACGGAGCGCCGGCGGTGAAGTTCGTCTCGACCGCGCCGAGGTCGGGGCCGGTGCCGGAGAAGGCCCCCTCGTTCGCTTGGAGCAATCTCGCGCCGCTGCGTTCGAACGACACCGCTCCGGCGTCGATCGCCGGGCTCCCGTTTCGAGGCCGACCCCGAGCGTCGAGCATCGGATCGGAGAACACATTGGTCTTTTCGACGACGTGGCTCTGATGGACGTCGGTGCCGTTGTTCCAGAACAGGTTGTGGGCGGCAATCGAAGCTCCGTCGGCCCCCTTGAGGGCGATTCGCGCCGAGCCGGCGAAGAGGTTGTTGAGGGCGACGAGATTGTCCCCCCCGGTGACGCCGTGATCGTTGTCGAGGAACGTATTGTGGACGAGAAGGATCGATTCCACCACGCTGGCAGCGCGGTAATCCTCCTTGGTGCGACCGTTGTCCATCAATCCGAGGCCGGCCATGGCATTCGCCTCGATGTGGTTGCGCTCGATTACGAGAACGCGATCGGAACGGTCGGGATAGTCGATGATCTGGATTCCGTCCTCTCCGTTGCCGGAGATGACGTTGTGGCGGATTTTGATATCCAGAGTAGGCCCTTCGTAGGGATGGAGCCGAATCTCGATTCCATCGTCGCGGTTGCCCCGAATGATGTTGTGCTCGATGATGGCTGCCGTCGGCCCGTCGAGATCGATGCCGTCATCGCTGTTACTCTCGAAGAGATTGCCGCGACACACGCCCCCACCCCTCTCGTAATCGATCGCATCCTTGTTACCCACGAAGCGGTTGTTCTCAATCCGCAGTCTTGCCCTGGCGCTGATACCGTCGTCTCCATTTCGGATGGTGAAGCCGATGATCCGGGTTGCGGGGCCTACCGAATCCCTGACCTCGATGACCGTGGAGCCGCCGCCATCCAAAATCGTCCGCTCGATGAGCGACGAATCCCCCGTGGTGAGGAATTGCGAGGCCAGAGTGATCGTCTTGCCGGCCAGAACGAGGGTCTCGTCGTACCTGCCGGGGGATACGAGGACCGTGTCGCCGTCTTTCGCGGCGTCGATGGCATCTTGAATCGTCGCGCGGTCTTGTGGAACGCGGACGATCGGGCCAAGCTCGGGAGCATGAACGACGAACGTCGTCGGATCCGAAGAGACATGCTCGCTGTCGGTCGCGGTGAGCTCGAGAATATAGGTTCCCGGCATCGAGAACGTGGCGGTCGTACGGGCCAAGCCGGGATCCGCGAAAGCGACATCCGCTGGTCCACTCAGAAGACTCCAGGAGACCTCGACCGGAAGCGGTTCTCCGTCATCCGAGACCACCCCGGTCAGGCTCGCGGTTTCCGGAAGCGTCAGAGCCGAGTCGGGACCCGCGGACACAACGGGCGTCTGATTCATTCGGGTCGAAACGATGGAGGATCCCAAGCCGGTCGAGCGGGCGCCCGGCGGCGAAGTCGCCGGGAGCCATGCCATCCCCAGTGGTAGGGTCACGAACAGAAAGAACTTAACCAGCGTACTCAAAGGCTTGCGTCTCCTCGCGTGAGAGTGGTCGACCCCGGCCCCCCGGCTTTCAGTATACCGTCCGATGTGCACCGAAGGATGGCTTGACCGTTCCGTATTCCACACAGTAAAATTATTTGAACTCCCCAACGATTTTGCGTCGCGAGCCCGATTGAACTCCCGCTGTATCCGTGCGGGTGCCCCTTGCCGGCACTTGTTACACGGCAGGGAGCCTGTCGAGCGTCGTAGGAAGCAGGCGACCCTTGGCGCGCAATTCGAATCTACCATCGGAACCCGCTTCGGGCGATCGAGCCCGCCCATTGCACGCCACGTTGGCATCACTCACGTCGAGGGGAGCGTCTGTCTTCTGGCTCGCCCTTCTGGTCGCGATCGGCGTTGCCGTCACCCGGGAACCTCGATCCGAGACCGCTCGCGTCTCGAATCTGTACCTGGTCCCCGGCGCTTTCCCCGATACCTACTTGATGTTGAGCAAGACCGACGAAGGTCGCGGTCATCTCCTGGCGCGCCGAGATTCGAGCTTTCGCCGAGGTCGGGAAAACGTTCCGGGAAAAGGCTGGTACGTCGACCGCTTCGGCGCCGCCCCGGACGAGGGAATACCGGACCACTGGCTCCTGCGCTCCAAAAGGCAGGGCACGATGATTCTCGTTCCCGTCGAAGCCGTCGAGGACTGGACCTATCCGTTCGTCTACGAGCTCGTCAGCCGACAGTTCCCCCAGCTCGCGCTCCCCTGGGCGACCTGGACCGAGCTGTTCGTGAATCGAGTCTATCGAGGGCTCCATTTGAGAGTGAGTCTGCCGTTCGACCCGAGAAAAAAGGACGGTGGGAGCGGTATCCTCAGGGAGCTCGTTACGGTAAGGGGCGACGCGCTTACCGCGGTCGACACGCGATTCAATCCCGACGCCAGACTGTATATCGATTTGATTGCGGAGAGCAGGTTTCCCCGTGTGGCACCGCCGCCTCCCGTCCTCGCCTGGCTGGAATCGCGACGGCCATTCGACGAGACGCTGTTCCTGCTGAGCAACGTCGAGCCATTCGACCTCTCGCTATTCCCGTTGCCGGTCTCTCTCGAGGAGCTCGCTCACAAGCTTCACCGGACCCCGCTTCGCACGGTTCAGGACGAGAGGCATCGGAGCTTGGCGACAGGAGATACCTCCAATCCACCGCCCTTCGACGAGGAGTGGCTCGATGACGCTTTCCAAAACTATCGCGAGCGGTTCTGCTCTGCGTTGAAGTCCCACCATGCGGCGCAGGACAAGCCCATGTCGCCGGCAAACGGGGAGATCTGCTCCGATGGCTAGGCCGTTGAGAAACGAGCTCAAGTTCCTCGTCACCTATCAAGCGCGCGAGGCCCTCCTGGCCAGGTGGAGCCGGCACCTGAGCAAAGACCCTCACACCAACGGCCATGGGACGATGCCAATACTGAGCCAGTATTACGACTCTCCGAATCTCAGGTTCTACGAAGAGAAGCTGGATGGCGTGGCGTTTCGCAACAAAGTTCGGGTTCGGACCTACGGCACGCATTTCGGAAACGGCTCCGCGACCTTCCTGGAAATCAAGCAACGCATCGGAGACCGCGTCCGCAAGATCCGACAAGAGATGCGAGACTTCAGGTACCGCGATCTCGACCCGGACAACTGGAGGTTCGACGACCCAGCGGCCGAGGATGCTTTTCGCTTTTTGCACTTTCGCTATCGGCTGCGGCGCTCGGCTCAGGTCTGGTACCTGAGAGAGGCCTACCTGGGCACCGTCGAGAGCCAAGTGAGAGTCACCTTCGATCACAGTCTGACGGCGCTCTATCCCGGAGAGCTGCTGAGCAGAGACCTCATCAGCGCCCCATCGCGCCGATGCCTCGGAGATACCCTGTTCGTTCTGGAAGTCAAGACCACCAACGGCATACCCCACTGGGTCACCGAAGGCGCCGTCGCCACCGAGCTGCGGCAGGTGCCGGTCCCCAAATACGTGCTCGCGGTAGAGAAGCTTCAACTGACCGAAACTGCACCCTCGGGAGTCTACCCATGACTTGGGATTCTTTGGTTGCGCAGCTGTTCCAGCCGTCCGACACGGTCCTGTTCGGCTTTTTCGACGTCGTCACCGCAATGGTGGTGTCGACGCTCTTGTGCCTCATGCTCGCACACATCTACCGGATCACCCACCGGGGAACGAGCTATTCGCAGTCGTTTCTCGTCACCATGATGCTCATGGGGGTGACCACCGCCGTGGTGATGATGATCATTGGCAGCAATATCGCTCGAGCGTTCAGCCTGGTCGGCGCGCTGTCCATCATCCGGTTCCGTACCGCCATGAAGGACCCACGGGACACCGGGTTCCTCTTTGCCTCGATGGTCGCAGGAATGGGCTGCGGCACCATGTTCTACATGCCCGCCATCGCTCTGACCATCTTCGTCTCGGTTCTGGCATTGCTTCTGTACCATTTCGACTTCGGTGTGAAACAGCGCCTCGAGTCGGTCATCCACGTGACCTTCGCCCAGTCGCCCGGGGCGGAAGAAAAGATCGAAGCGGAGCTCAAGGACCGATTCCCCCGGGTGAAGCTGATCAACCGGATCATGGACTTTGGCGACGGTCGGGTGACGAACGTGTACGTGGTTCGACCGAGCAGCCTGTCTTCGTTCGAGGACGCTGAGGACCAGCTGAAGAATCTCAATGGAGTCGTCCGCTTGGCGC
>DASPGQ010000501.1 GCA_035620555.1 Vicinamibacteria bacterium | reverse complement strand
GTGACCAACTCGTACGGGCAGACCCACGAGGTCGAGAACCTCTTCGTGGCCGGCGCCAGCGTCTTTCCGACGGGCGCCGCGGTCAACCCCACCGCCACTCTCGCGAGCCTCGCATTGAGAACCGCCGACTACCTTCGCGACCACCGCTCGGCACTCCTTCGCTAAAGCGCTCTAAAAGCAAGACCGCGACGGGACCCTAACGGAATCACCCGCGGGTACGCGAAACTCGCCCATATCGTACGGCGGCAACGAAGGATAGAATCCCGACCGATGCCACCCGCGCTGTCCTTTCGATTGAGCCTCATGATGTTCGTCGAGTTCTTCATCTGGGGGGCCTGGTACGTCACCGTGGGGAACTACATGACGGAGATCGAGCTGACCGGTGCCATCTACTGGGCCTATACCGTGAGCCCTATCGCCGCCGTCGTCTCACCATTCTTCCTGGGAATGGTGGCCGACCGTTTTTTCGCGACGGAAAAGATCCTCGCCGTCCTGCATCTTCTCGGGGGCCTCGCCATCCTCCTCGCTCCGAGAGCCGCAAGCTCCGCGACCCTCTTCATCCTCCTGCTTCTGCTTCACGTCCTGTTCTACATGCCCACTCTCGGTCTCACGAACTCCCTCGCGTTTCATCACATTCACGATCAGGAGAAGCAGTTTCCCCTGATTCGAGTTTTCGGAACCCTCGGCTGGATCGCGGCCAACGTTCTCGTGAGCGCGATCCTGGGTGCCGACGCCACCCCCATCCCGCTCTACACCGCCGGTGTCGCCTCGATCGTCATGGCCGGGTACGCTCTGACCCTCCCGCACACGCCGCCGCGCGCGGCGGGGACCAAGCCCACGGTACGATCCATTCTTGGGCTCGACGCCCTGAAGACGCTGTCGAGCCGCCCTTTCCTGATTTTCATCGCATGCTCGCTCCTGATTTGCATTCCCCTCTCCGCTTACTACGCTTACGCTCCCGTCTTCGTGAGCGCCGCCGGGCTTTCGAGCCCTGCGTTCAAGATGTCCTTCGGGCAGATGTCCGAGGTCCTCTTCATGCTCGCGATGCCGATCTTCTTCGCGCGCCTCGGGGTGAAGTGGATGCTCGTGGTGGGAATGAGTGCCTGGGTGCTTCGCTATGCTCTCTTCGCCTTCGCCGCGCCCACGGGGAGCTTCTGGCTCATCATGACGGCGATCGGGCTCCATGGGATCTGCTACGATTTCTTCTTCGTGACCGGTCAGATCTATGTCGACAAGAAATCGTCCGGCGAGATCCGCGGGCAGGCGCAAGGTTTCCTCGTTCTCGTGACCTATGGAGTCGGGATGCTCGTCGGTGCCCTGGTGGCTGGATGGGTCTTCAACGCGATCGTTCCCGAAGTCGCGACATTGGCCAGTTGGCAAACATTCTGGTGGCTCCCCGCCGCCTTCGCCGCCGCCGTGCTCCTGATGTTCGGCGTCACCTTCTCCGAGGCTTCGGCTTCTCGGTCGTGAAAGCGAAGCGGCTGCCCCTCGTACTCGCGGGAATTGGGCTATCCGCTCCACTCGATGCGGGTGTTTAACGAGACCGTGGCTTATCTTCTCGACAAGGACAAACAGGAAGCGCGCCGCCGGCTCGCGCTCCTCGCTCGGATCCAGGATCCGGCGACGATAGCTTTTCTGGAGCGTGTCAACTTTCGTCCTGGCTGGCTGTGCCTCGAAGTTGGTGCCGGCTTGGGAACGATCGCCT
This sequence comes from Vicinamibacteria bacterium, assembly GCA_035620555.1. Taxonomy (NCBI): domain Bacteria; kingdom Pseudomonadati; phylum Acidobacteriota; class Vicinamibacteria; species Vicinamibacteria bacterium. The sequence goes on along the minus strand of DASPGQ010000501.1, from coordinate 2,563 downwards.
CGTGGTTGCGAGAACGGACGACACCCGGCGGCCGCGTGGTGGCGACGGACATCGACACGACGTTCATCGAACCGCTGCGCTCACCGGCCTTCGAGGTGCGCCGGCATGATCTCGTTACCGAGGAGCTCGAGAACGACAGGTTCGATCTGGTGCACGCTCGAAACGTTCTCATCCACATCCCCGAGCGCGAGCTTGCGCTCGAAAAGCTCGCAGGCGCGGTCAAACCCGGAGGCTTTCTCGTGATCGAAGAAGCCGATCGTGTGACCGACGGCCCGGACCCGACGGCCCCGGACGAGATGAGAACGCTGTACGAAAAAGTCGTCGGGGAAATCTACGCGTTCGTGGAGCGCGCCGGGCTGGATCCTTCTTTCGGTGGCAAGCTCTTCGGGCTCGTCCAGCGTCTCGGTTTCCACGACGTCGTCGCCGAGGGGCGCGCATACTTCTTTCGCGGGAACCCGCACGAGGATGCTTCCGCCCACGTTCCCGCCTTCGTCGAGCTGAAGGACCCCATCATCGCGCAGGGAAACGTCACGCCCGCTGAGTTCGACGGCTTCGTCGCGCTCACAAGGAATCCCGGCTTCGCTTGGCGCGAAGGCCTGATCGTCTCCTGTCGGGGCCGGAAGCCTCTCAACGGGTCGGCGTCGAGGCCTCTGCTGTCTTGAAGTTTTCTCGAGCGACGGTCGACTTCATTCTGACCTTTCTCTACGCTTCGTCGGACGCCCTCCAGCCCCGCGCGGTCACGTACTCGTGGAGCTCGCGGTATGCCGGTCGCTCCACCCGGAGCGTGTCCATGAGGAGCTGCAGGAACTCCCGGTTGCCCCGGAGCCTCGGCAGGATGTTCGCGACGTTCATCTCGAAATAAGCGAAGGACGGACGGTCGCCTTCGGGTCCGCGCGATCGCTCGACGAGCCCGTCCAGGAATTGCACCAGCGCCTCTTCCTGCGATCGCGTCGCGCCGAACTCTTCGAGCAATTTCGTCAGGGGGCGCGTCATCGACACGAGCCGGAAAAGCAGATCCTGCATCATCTCGAGATGCGCGACGCGAGCCTCGAGATCCGATTGGTCGCTGTTCGCCATGGGGCGATACTGTATCAAGTTCTCTGTAAGATGTTATTGGCGGCTACCGCGCAAGGTCGTTGTAGGCGGCTTCGATCAGCGTGGCGGCGCTGCCAATCCGTCGGCCGCTTTCCCATCGGGCGTCGTATTCTTTCGTCAATCCGGCCCCCTGCGTCTCCTCCAGGCTCTTGCCCGCTTCGATGCTCGATTTCACGCGGTCGCGAATGACGAGAAGCATGTCCCGCCACGCTCTGACCTCGGCCACGTTCGAAATGACCCCGTGACCGGGAATGATTTTCGTGTTCGCATCCGAGATTTCGATCAGGAGATCGAGAGCCTTGATCGTTCCAAGGAAGCTGCCCCCATTGGCGGTGTCCACGTAAGGGTAGCTCGTGGTTCGGTAGATATCGCCGGTGTGAACGACGTTCGAACCCCGGAACAGGATGTAAGAATCTCCGTTGGTGTGGGCGTCGGGAGTCTTGAAAACATAGACCGTCTCGCCATTGATGTGGAAGGACATGTCTTCACCATAAGTGACGAGGGGAGGCGCCTCCTTGTAGCCGGCAACCTGCATCTGATGGCGCACGTTGTCGTGGCCGAAGATCAGAGTTCCCATTTTGCCGAAGTTCTCGTTGCCACCGGTGTGGTCCGGATGCATGTGCGTATTGATGAGAAACCGAATCGGTTCATCGGATAACGTCCGTATCGCTGCGACGATCTTCTCCGTCAACGGGGCGTACTGATCGTCGATGAGAAACACACCGTCGTTGCCAATGAAGAGTCCGATGTTCCCTCCCTGTCCCTCGAGGTAATACACCTGACCGGCGACCGGATGAATCTTGATCTCCACATCGCTGAAGTCCTGAGCGAAGGCGAGCTTGGCGCCCATGATCAGAACCGTTGAGAAGAGAACGAACAACATGGATTGATTCTTTTCATGCATGACGATTTAGTCCTTTGAAACCGAGTAAGTGACCGCAGCCAAACAGAGCGGCTAACTTATCAGATCACTCGTTAGGCGGGTCGGCCTCATCTCGAGACCTAATCTCTTCGCGGCAAACGACCTGGCAGTCGCTGATAGGCGGCCGGGAAAGTCCTCAGAACGTGCGTCAATTACTCAACTGGAACGTCACCGTCACCGTCATCACGATCGGAACCGGGACACCGTTCAGTAGTGTAGGCTCGTACTTCCATTGCTTGACGGCGTCGATGGCCGACTCATCGAGAAGGGGCCGGGAGCGCAGCACCCGAACGTGGGTGACGTTTCCCGCGGGATCGATGATGGCTTCGAGGATCACGATGCCCTCCACGCGCGCCAGTTTGGCGATCTCGGGATAGATCGGGGCGACGTGTCGGGTTTTGCTCGGTGAGCGGAGACCCTGCCCCACGCGCACGGGCTCTTGCGGCGGTGGCACAGACGGCATTTGGGGAAGGCCGCCAACGATGCCGACGATGACCCCCTCGGGAACACCGCCCTCGACTCCAGCCCCACCGATGTCCAGCCCCA
>DASPGQ010000500.1 GCA_035620555.1 Vicinamibacteria bacterium | reverse complement strand
ACCCGGTTGAAAACGAGGATCGGGAGTGAGCCCTCTGACTCCAGACGTTTCTGAATCGCCGAAAGCTCCCACTTCGGGCTCACCTCGCGGTCGACGTGCACGAGGAGCTCGCCCGCGAGATTCTCGACGAGCTGCAAGAAATGGCGTAGATCTTTGCTCACGCTCTGGGAAGGGATTCTACCTCGTTCGCGGATGAGAACCGTGTCTCGTCCGTTGTTGCGTGCGCGTTCGTAATGTGCAACTTTTTAGTTGCATATGAGGACATCTCGGGGTAATCTGCAAAATGCAACCGAATGGTTGCATTACTGGAATTCAGAGGAGGTTCCATGGGCACGACCACGACCGATCGCATCGAGAAGAAGATCCGGCTTCGCCACCCCCGCTCTCGGGTTTGGAAGGCCCTCACCGACTCGAGGGAGTTCGGCAGCTGGTTCGGGGCGATTTTCACCGAGCCGTTCCGTCCGGGGGGGAAGCTTCAAGGACGAGTCACTCACAAGGGCTACGAGCACATGACGATGGACGTCACCATCGAGCGTATGGAGCCCGAGCGCCTGTTCTCGTGGCGCTGGCATCCGGGCGCTGCCGAGCCGGGGGAGTCCTTCTCCGACGAGCCCACCACCCTGGTCGTCTTCGAGCTCGAAGAGGTCCCCGGCGGAACGTTGCTCACCGTGGTGGAAACGGGATTCGACAAGATCCCGCTCGCGCGGCGCGCGAAGGCGTTTCGTGACAACGAGGAAGGTTGGGCCGCCCAGATGAAGGCTATCGAGCGGCACCTCGGCGGGTCCTGACGATGGCCGCGAAGAGGGGCGCTTACCTGGCTTCCGCACCCATTTTCGCGGCTCTCGGGGACGAGACACGCTTGCGCCTCGTGGCCCGCCTGTGCTCGGGCGGGCCACAGTCCATCGCCCGTCTCACGGCCGGCACGGAAGTGACGCGACAGGCGGTCACCAAGCATCTGCTCGTGCTCGCCGAGGCGGGACTGGTCCAAGTTGTCAGGCAAGGACGAGAAAGCCGATGGGAGCTCGAGCCCGATTCGCTCGGCGTGGCGCGCCGCCACCTGGAGCTGATTTCGGACGAGTGGACCGAGCGCCTCCAGGCGCTCGAGCGGCACCTCGATTCGGAGCCCGAGAGGAAGTCCCGAGCAACCAGGCGCAGGAGGAAATCGCCGGCGAGCAAATCTCGCGTCGCGTAGGCGAGGGTGGTATAAAGCTCGCGGGACTTCATGGATCGCCGGTGTTTCGTTCGCGTATTGTCCGGGGTCGCGGCGGCGACCTTCTCCGGAGTTCGCGATACGCTCGGCGCGCCCCGGCGAGTCGGGATCGTCGGCGGGGGAATCATCGGCTCGTCGATCGCCTACCATCTGGCGCGGCGGGGCGCCGATGTGACCCTTTTCGAGAAGGCGGAGCCGGCTTCCGGGGCCACTGCGAACTCATTCGCCTGGGTGAACGCGACCTTCTCCAAGAAGCCGCACCACTACCATCTCTTGAACCGACTGGGCGCGCTCGGGTACCGTCACCTGGAAGCGGAGCTCGGCGGCGACTTGAGGGTGCGTTGGGGCGGAAGCATCGAATGGTATGCCAGCAGCGAACGGGCTCGTTGGCTTCGAGAGCAGGTAGAGCTTCATCAGGCGTGGGGTTATCCAACTCGGCTGATCGAGCCGGAGGAGTTCGAGAAGCTGGAAAAGAATCTCGAGCCCGGAGAGGTTCTCGCCGCTTCCTGGAGCGAGGAGGAAGGAAGCCTCGATCCCGTAAAGACAACCCAGACACTCGTAGATCACGCAAGGCGCGCGGGTGCCAGGATCGTCTATCCCTGCGAAGTCGAAAACGTCGACGTCAAGTGGGGGAGGTTGCGGGGAGTCACGACGTCCCAGGGGAGCTTCGCGGTCGACGTGCTCGTCATCGCGGCAGGCGTGGAAACGCCCGCCATTGCGGCCAAGGTCGGACTCGAGGTGCCTCTCGTGGATTCCCCCGGCGTTCTCGCACACACACGGCCGGCCTCTCCTCTCATCGAGCGAGTGGTGCTGTCGCCAGGGGCGCATATGAAGCAGCACCTCGACGGCCGTGTGGTGGCGGGGATGGGATTCGGCGCCGCGCCGGTGACCGAGGCGAGCCGTGAGGAAGGCGAGAGGATCCTTGCGTCGGGAAGGACCTATCTTCCCGGACTTTCGGAGCTCGAGCTAGAACGGGTGACTCTCGGGTGGCGCCCTTTGCCGCGAGATGGCTATCCCATTGTTGGCTTCTCGGCCGGAGCGCCGGACATCTATCTTGCGGTAATGCACAGCGGAGTCACGCTCACACCGATCGTCGGCCGGCTCGCAGCCATCGAGATCCTCGACGGCGTGGACGTAGATCTATTGTCGTCGTACCGTCTCGCGCGGTTCGATAAGAGGGCCTAGGGCAAGCCCTACTTTTTCGTCGATTTTGGTTCCGGGTACTTCGAGAACACGTCCGCTACCGCAGACTGGATCTGTTTTTCGGAGCGATCGGGTGTGCCCAGCGGGTACGTACCTTTGGCTTGCCACACCAAGAAGCTCGACTCGGCTTCCTTG
>DASPGQ010000499.1 GCA_035620555.1 Vicinamibacteria bacterium | reverse complement strand
TCCATCAGGACCCTACACCCGGATTTTCCACATTGGAGCGAGCCCGTCGTCGTCAGTCTTCGCAACCGAGACGGGGCAATCCAGGTCGTGGGCATCGAAAGGCCCAGGAGCACCGTCGAGCGCTGAGACTAGCCGCTAGAGCGATTCCGGTCAGCTGACGAGGCGTGAGCTCGGGCGATATCGCGCATTCACTTGGGACCACCCCGCCGAGGGTCTTCGAGCTCGAGGAGCGTCTTGCCAGGAACTAATGATCTCTAGGAGACGCCTGAGAATTCTCGGCGTAGTTCCGATCAGCGACGCTGACAGGTCTTTCGATACCGAGCTTCTTCATGCGGGCCATGAGCGTGGTGGGCTTGATGCCGAGCAATCTCGCCGCGCCCCTCTCGCCGCTGACTCGCCACCCGGTAACGTCGAGAACAGAGAGGATGTGTTTCCGTTGGAGGGCATCGAGAGTGAGTGGCGCGGCAGGTCCGCTCGAGCTGTCCGGCTTAGACCACCAATCATCGAGCGCAAGCTGCGAGCCTCGCGTGAGAATCGCGGCCCTCTCAATGACGTTTTTGAGCTCGCGGATGTTCCCTGGCCAGGCATAGGCCATCAAGCGGGCCATGGCGCCCGGGGAGATGGACTCGATCGACTTGCCCAACTTTTTTCCGAAGTCCCGTGCGAAGAAATTGGCGAGAAGAGGGATATCACTTCTGCGCTCTCTCAGGGGCGGAAGCTCGATGGGAAAAACGGCGAGCCGATAGAAGAGGTCGGGCCGGAATCGTTCCTCCTCCATAGCTTTGGTCAGGTCGCGATTCGTCGCCGCGATCACCCGAACGTTGACTTTGATCGTCGTCGATCCCCCCACCCGTTCGAACTCCTCTTCCTGAAGTACGCGAAGCAGCTTCGACTGCAGCTCGAGCGGGAGATCGCCGATCTCGTCGAGGAATATCGTTCCACCGTGCGCCAGCTCGAAGCGGCCGATTTTTCGTGCGATGGCGCCGGTGAAAGCACCTTTTTCGTGGCCGAAGAGCTCGCTCTCGATCAGGGTGGCAGGAAGCGCCGCGCAATTCACTTTGACCAGCGGCTTGTCTTTTTGTGGGCTTGCATCGTATATGGCTCGAGCAACGACTTCCTTGCCTGTGCCCGTTTCCCCGCAGATGAGTACGGTGGCGTCGGTCACCGCTACGGTCTCGATAGCTTCGATGACTTTGGCCATGGGCTCAGTTTGCCCGACGATCTCTCCGAAATCGTGCTGAGTTTGGATCTCTTCTTGAAGGTACGTGTTCTCTTGCTCGAGACGAGATTTCAACGAGGAGATCTCCTCGTACGCCAGAAGATTCGCGACTGCCAGAGCCACTTGGTTCCCGACCTCGGTGAGAAGCTCGACGTCGTCGTCTCGGTAACGGTCTGGGATGCGGCTCCCGACGGTCAGGAATCCAACCGCCTTGCTCTTGACGTTCAGCGGGACGGAAACGAAGGCGCGAATTCCCCCCTTCAGTAGCTCGTCTTCGGAAGGAGACAACCGACCCCGCCGCCTCGTCAGATCGCGACGAACGAGCGGTGTCGAGTCCCCGGGCAAGTGTTCCTGGGCTCCCTCTTCTCGCGACAGCTCGGCTTCGGTAACACCGGACTCGTCTTTCTGGGCATAGACCTGGATGATATCCCGACGCGCGTCGAGGAGAGTAAGACGAGCTTGGTCGAAGGACAGGATACCCGACAGCGCTTTCGTGATGGCGCAGAAAAGCGATTTCCGATCGAGGCTCGCGATGATCGCATTGTTCACCTCGAGCAAGAGACGATGGCGCTGTTCGGAATGCTTCAAAGCCGCCTCGGCTCGCCGACGCTCCGAACGTTCGGCGGTCTCCCTTAGCGCACGCCGCAACGCCGGAACCAAACGGGAGAGCCGATCCTTGAGCACGTAGTCCGTGGCGCCCTTCTTAAGCGTCTCGATGGCTTTCTCTTCTCCGATGGCGCCGGAGACGAAAATGAACGGAACCTCTGGCCGGGTTTCAGCAGAGATGGACAAGGCGTCGAGGCCATCGAAGCCGGGGAGCGAGAAGTCGGCGAGGATGATGTTGGGGTCGAAGCTGGAGAGCTGCTCTTCGAACTCTGGCCTAGTAGAGACGCGTCTGGATAGGAATTCGATCTGTCCGCGTCGGAGCTCGCGCTCCACGAGCTCGGCGTCTGTGGGGACGTCTTCAAGTATCAGAATGCGGAGCGTCGCGGGCATCGGTTCCATGCGTGCCGTCCTCGGCTCTTGCCGCTCGCGAGTCCGATCGTCATCTTGGCAGTCGATTACACCTAAGCCAATATTCATGAATCGTCGCGATGCATCGAACGAACTCTTCGAAATCCAACGGTTTGACCATGTAGCTGTTGACGCCACCTTCGTAGCTGTCAGCGATGTCCCGGTCTTCCTGTGACGAGGTCAGCATTACGACGGGAATTGTCTTCGTTTCGTCGTTCGCGCGGATTTGGCGCAGAACTTCCAGGCCGTTCACCTTCGGGACCATCAGGTCCAGGAGCACCAAACGGGGGGCCGCCTCGCCCGCACGCTGCGCATAATCTCCCTGGGCGAAGAGAAAGTCCAGTGCCTGTGCGCCGTCCTCCACTGCGAAGACATGGGTCGCCTGATCGCTCTT
>DASPGQ010000498.1 GCA_035620555.1 Vicinamibacteria bacterium | reverse complement strand
CCAGAGGATACGAGCTACCATCGACTCCCATGACGCCAAACCGCGAGGGCCGGAGAGCCGAGGACGACGATCTCGTAGAGCGCATTCTCGGAGGCGACGACGCGGCTTTCGAGACACTCTACCGGAAACACAGCGGTGTCGTGTTTGGCCTGGCGCTTCGAAGGTTGAGGACTCGAGAGGACGCAGAAGACTTGCTCCAGGAGATATTCTTGCAAGTTTACGACAAGCTCCCGACGTTCGCCGGCCGGTCCGCCTTTGGCACTTGGCTGCACAGACTCGCCGTCAACCGCTGTCTCGATCATTTGAGAAGTCGCGGAGCCAAGGAACAGTCGCGGACCGACCCGCTTCCCGAAATGCTTTCTAGCGGCAGGAGCCCCGAGGGAGCTCGTGGTCTCGAGCTCGAGCGCGCCATCGGGTTTCTTCCCCCGTCGTCACGCGCCGCGTTTCTCCTTCACGACGTCGCTGGCTATGACCACCGGGAGGTCGGCAGCATCCTCGGCGTCGCCGTTGGCACGTCCAAATCGCTCGTTCACCGAGCCCGCATGAAGCTGCGGGACCAATTGAAAACTCGTTCCGCCGGAGCAGCGCCGTGACACGAGACGATTTCACCGACCGTTTGAACGACTACGTCGACGGAACCCTGGAGCCGGGAGAAAAAGCCCTGGTCGAGAGCCACCTGAGCTCCTGCCAAGCCTGCCGGGAGCTAGAGGCCGATCTCCGCTCCATCCGACGCCAGGCGAGAGCGCTCGGGAATCCCGAACCTCCGGAGCACGTCTGGACTTCGTTAGCGGCGGCGATGGAACGACGTCACCCACCGAGCAAAGCGACCGACGTCCGCGCCTATCTGGCCCTCGCGGCCTTGATTCTGCTCGCGGTCGCGATTTTTCTCGCGAGAAGAGATTCACCGGCGGTCGACGACCAGGGGGCGCTCGTCACCATGGTCACCGAGGAGCTCCGTGCCGCCGAAGCGCACTATGACAACGCCATCGGCGGCCTCGAGCAAATCGTCGTGCAAAACGATGGTGTACTGTCGGAAGAGTTGGTCCTCGTCCTGAACGAGAATCTCGATCTGATCGAGAAAGCGATCGAGGAGAGCCGCCAAGCAATCCGCTCCGAGCCCGATAGCAAGGTGGCTCAGGAAAGCCTCCTGGGAGCGCTTCGCCGCAAGGTGAGCCTCCTCCAAAACACGATTCGGGTCATCAACGAAGTTCGAAAGGGCGAGGGCGAGAACGCATTCGACCTGATCGAGGAAATGAAAGGGACCGAGACGCCCTCGAACCCCATATGAGAAGAATCATGAAGAACCGGAAATACATGCTGATTTCGACCTGCCTTCCCCTGCTCGTCGCCGCCGCCGTGGGTGCGGTGGCGCAGGAACGTGAGGAACCCTTCGCCCGGCGCATCGAGCTCGGTGCCGGCGGAGAGCTCTACGTCTCCAATATCTCCGGAGAGATTCGCGTTGCCGGAACCGGCGGAACCGAGCTGGTCATCGAGTCAGTCAAGCGACTTCACGGCGACGCCGACCGGAGCCTCTTCGACGAGGTCGAGATCGACATCTCCGAAGTGGGCAACCGCGTCCGGGTGGAGACGCGATACCCTCGCGGCGGACATAGAGGGCATCATCGAGGCGGCGTCTCCGTGGACTACCGCATCACGCTCCCCCGGGACGCCGAGGTGGAAGCGAACTCGGTGTCGGGGGACGTCACCGTCGAGAACATCGAGGGGGCCGTCCGAGCCGGCTCGGTCAGCGGGTCGGTCACCGCGAGCGAGGTGACGAACCTGGTCGAGGCGAAATCGGTCTCGGGTGACGTGGACGTGCGGAACGCCAGTTCCGCAAGGGACGCGCGAATCGAAAGCGTTTCCGGAGATGTCACCATCGACGGTCTGGAAACGCGAGAGCTCGAAGTACAGAGCGTAAGCGGTGACGTGCGCGTCGACAGCGTCTCGTCGGAGCGGGGAACCCTGTCCAGCACGAGTGGTGACATCCGCTACACGGGCCGGATAGCCCCCGGCGGGCGATACGAGTTCAAGACGCATTCGGGCGACGTCGTCCTCGCCATTGGCGACGAGGTGGGCTTCGAGCTCGAGGCGAGTACTTTCAGCGGGGATATCGATTCGGCCTTCCCGATGCGGGTGACGTCGACCGACCGCAGTGGACGCAAGTTGACGGGTGTCGTAGGCGACGGCAGCGCTCTGATCGAAGCAACCACCTTCAGCGGCGATGTGAGAATTCGCAGCCGATGAAAATCCAGCGAGCGAATATTTTACTCCGACGGAGACTCTAGAACCGACTTGACGATCTCGTAGACGCGCGCGTGGGAGTAAATGCCGCGAAACCTCTCCGCCGAGGGTCCGCGAGCGTAAGTCAGGACCGGTTCGGAGGTGTGTCCCCCGGTCGACCAGACGACGTGAGTGTGGCGCGCAAGTGCCCGCCCGAGCAGGCACGCGGGTGTACTCGCCGGATCGCCGTAGAAGTGACGAAAATCCACCGTCCGCGCGCGGCCGGCGTCGTCCCGCAGCAGGGCGCCACGCGCCTCGTCGAGCGTCATGGACAGCCCCGTATGCGCTCGTACCACCTCGACCAGACGTTCGGCGCCCCCCCGCGCCCTTTCCAGCATCAGCTCGAATGACGCGCTCTGCTGGCCGAGTCGAGCCAAATGTTCCACCGTCGGGTAACGATGCTCCGGGCGGTAGACGAGTCCACTTTCGAGTGCCATCGGATCGGGCAACCCCTCCCAGTCCCCGTAGGTGAAGGAAAATCCGCCGGTACCGTGGTCCGCGGTCACGACGACCAGCGTTTCCGGGTACCGCCCCTGGAAGTCCATCCCGACTTGGATGGCTCGGTCGAACTCCAGGATCTCCTGCAGCATCGTCCCCGCGTCGTTGTCGTGGCCCGCATAGTCGATGCGCCCGGCCTCCACCACGAGAAGGAATCCAGACTCGGATCGTTCGAGCACATCGAGCGACACGCGCGTCATGACGTCCAGAGCCGGGACCTCCTCGAGTCCCAAGAGACGGCGGTCCACGACGTAGGGAAGATGGGAGGCAGCGAAGAGGCCCAGCAGTCTGCGTGTCCCTTTCGAGACTTCGATGAGTTGGCTCGCGGTGGAAACGACATGGTACCCCCGCGACCTTGCTCCGTCGATGCGATTCTGTGCGTCGCTCCGATTGGACTCCCCGTCGAGCTCCGACGGGACATCGGGCAGGAAATCGGACAATCGACGTCCCTTGGGGACCAGGGCGCGTCCGCCCCCGGCGAGGAGGAGGTCGATGTCCAGCGATAGGATCTCGTCGACGATGACGGGCTCGGGCTCGTAGCGGGAGATCTGATGGGAACCAAACGCGGCGGGCGTGGCGTGCGACAGACGCATATTGGTCACCATGCCGGTCGCAATACCCCGTTTCTCTGCCCACTCTACGATGGTCTCCAAGGCACGGCCATCCGGGTCCAGACCGAGGGTCTCGTTCCTGACATTCACACCCGTGGACATCTGCGTCGCCGCCGCCGCCGAATCGGTCACCGGGCTTTCGTAGGCGATCGAAAGTGCGTAGCCCGTATTTCCGTCTCGCATGAGCCGTTCGATCGCGAGCTGGCGTCCCTCGACCATCTGTGCGTAGGCCAGGCCGAACGACGTTTGAGCGGCACCGAAACCGTCACCGATGAACAGAATGACCCGGGTCGGATCCGCGCGGGTGATGTTCGCCGCGGCAAAGACTCCGATCGATACCATCAAGACGACCGCTCTCTGCAAGAGTCCTCCTTCCGAAACCGAGACGTCATTCTACGCGGCCACGAGTCGGTGTACCATCGGCCCTCCTCTGCCAAATGGCCAACAGGGACATCTACGAAGCCCGCCGCGGAATCTGGTGCGTGCGGAAGCGTGGACGGGCCGCCTACTTCGTAAAGACTTCACCGGGGGCGGTCTTCGTCGATCCCGGGCTGGATCCGAGCGGCTCCGACATGATGATGGGACTTCAACGAGCTCGCGTGGGGCTCTCGTCCATTCGGGCCATCCTCCTGACCTCGGGGAGAGTCGAAGCGATAGGCGCCGCGATCGCGCTCCAGAGGCGCTCGCGAGCCAAAGCGTTCTGCTCCGAGGGAGCCGCGCGGCGTCTCGGAACCGAGCTCGACATTCAGACGGTCGGCGGAGGAGACGTGGTGGCCGAGCACTTCGAGGTACTCGCCAACCCGGAGGATTCGGAGGGCCTCTGCTTCTATTTCCGTCCCGCCCGGGCCCTGTTCGTGGGAGATACGAACTGCGACGCCTCGACCTCCGAGGTCGAAATCATCTTACCGTGCTCAGGGCCGTGGCGGGACCCGTGATCGAGCCGCCTTCGCGCAGGTGAGCGGAGTTGAAACGATCAGCCTGCGAGCGCGTTGATCGCGTCGATGAGTTGACGCAATCGACCGAAGTCCTTCCGGTTGAAATCGAGCTCGATCCGGGCGAGGCCGTGAAAGTCGTCTCCGAGCTCTTCGGGCAAGGGCTGAGCCCTCTCGATGCGCCCCGATCGCAGAACGTCCCCGAAGCCGTCGTTGAGGACCTTCATTTCATCGTCGGTGAGCTCCCGCTCGAGACGAATCAGAAGTTTGCTTCCCACGTACCGCGAGGAATGATAGAGGCGATAGAAAAGGAGAATCTCGCTTCGAGCCTCGAGCGGATCGGGCACGATCCGAAACAGGCTGGTATCCTGCGGTGAAATGAGCCCGTTGCCGAGCACACACTTCTTCACGAAGCGATCCAGCTCGTGAAAATAGCCCGTCTCCGGGCTATCGACCATCACGACGGGAATTGGGACCTGCTTTCCCGTCTGGAGCAGCGTCAGGACCTCGAAGCATTCGTCGAGAGTCCCGAACCCCCCGGGCATCAACACCACCGCGTGCGATTCCTTGAGGAGGAAGAGCTTCCGGGTGAAGAAGTACCGGAAGGTCATGAGCTTCTTGTCCCCGCGGATGACGTCATTGGCTGCTTGCTCGAAGGGAAGCTTGATATTCACCCCGATGCTCAGGCTACGACCGGCACCCTGGTGGGCGGCGCCCATGATTCCGCTTCCCGCACCGGTGACGACCATCCAGCCCGCTTCGGCCATCGCCTTGCCCAGAGCACGGGCACGGTCGTAATCCGGTCCGCCCTCCGGAGAGCGAGCCGACCCGAACACGGTAACTTTCCTCGCAGACCGAAATGGAGTGAAGATTCGAAACGCATGGCGCATCTCCCTGAGAGCGGCATTGGCGATTTTGAGATCGATGCGTTTCGTGCAGTCCATACCGAGCCCCAGGGCAGTCGCGGTGAGCTCCTGCACATAGGTTCGCTCTTCGTCGGTGCAGCAGGCGTTGACGAGCTCCTCGATCCTGCGATCGAGCTTGGGATCGCCGGTGGAGCCGCGTCTCGACCTACGGGGTTTTTCCTTCATATGGAAACGAGAATAGCATCTCGACGAGCTGGAGAAAACGGACCGACGTCACAGCCACACGTATCGCGCCAAGAAGAATGCCGCAATGACGTGCGTAGCCCAATGGAGGTCGCGGGCGCGTCCGCCCGCAAGATACAGGACCGAGGTCGAGATGAAACCGAAAGCGATGCCCTCGGTGATACTGGTCGTGAGCGGCATCATGATGACGGTGAGGAAGGCTGGAATGGCGACGCGCGGTTTGGACCAGTCGATTCGCTCGACCCCAGCCATCATGAAGACTCCCACGAGTATGAGCGCCGGTGCGAGTGTCGGATAGAGGGTGGCACCGGCCTCGTCCTGAAGCCCTCCACCGACGACTCGAAGCAGCGGATAGAAAAACACCGAGCCCGCGAGCAGTACCGAGGTCACGACCGAGGAGAGGCCCGTCCGGCCACCCGCGGAGACCCCCGCAGCGCTCTCCACATAGCTCGTCACCGTCGACGTGCCGAGCAGGCCGCCCGCCACCGACCCGGCCGCATCGGCGAGAAAAGCTTCACGCGCTTTGGGAAGCTGTCCCTCCACGGTGAGGCCCGCGCGCTCGGTGACGCCAATGAGCGTTCCCACGGTGTCGAAGAGATCCACGAGGAGGACCACGAAGATCACCGCCAGCACTTCACGCTGACGGAAGAGACCTTCGAAGTCCGCGACGAGGAAGTACGATCCGACACTTTCGGGAAGGCCGAATACCCCCTCGAACCGGGTAAGACCGAGGAGGACCGCGACCAGCGTGGAAGACAAAATCCCGATTAGCAGCGCGGCGGAGACTCCGAGCACGAGCAGAATCGAGGTGACGGCGAGACCGAAGAGGGTGAGGACGGCGGCAGGAGCTTCCAGGTTGCCGAGCCCGATGTAGGTTCCCGGGACCGAGGTCACGATCCCTCCCCATCGCAATCCCACGATAGCGACGAGAAAACCGATCCCCACGCCCATGCTCCTCTTCAAGTGGTCGGGAACGGACGCGATGATGCGGGCCCTGAGCTTCCAGATGGACGCCAGGACGAAGAGTCCGCCTGCCACCACGACGGCGGCGAGCGCCTCTCGGAAGCCATACCCGTATCCCCCGAGCGCTACCGGACCGCAGATCGTGAGAGCGAAGAAGAAATTCTGTCCCATTCCCGGAGCGAGCGCGATGGGGTAGTTTGCCGAGAGCCCCATCCACAGCGTCGCCAGGGCGGAGGCGAAGCAAGTCGCCCCGAGCACGGCCCCGAAATCCATGCCGGTCGTCGAGAGAACGGCGGGATTGACGAGGATGATGTAGCTCATGGCCATGTAAGTCGTGACGCCCGCGAGAACCTCGGTTCGAACCGAGCTGCCTCTGGCGCCAAGGTCGAAAGTGGTGTCGAGCCAAGCGGTTACAGTCACCGGCGCATCTTATGCTAAAATCACTGGTTTGTAAGATGGGGCTGTATGGCCCTAGGAGGTTTCATGGCACATAGTCTCTCGGCGAAGAAGCGCGTTCGCCAAAACGCCAAGCTTCGAGCCCGAAATCGAGCTCACCGCACGCGGCTGCGCACTCAGATGAAGAAGCTCCGCCAGGTCGTCGAGGCCGGAGACGCGGAAGACGCGAAGAAGCTTCTCCCCAACACGATGTCGCTCGTCGATGTCATGGTCAAGAAGGGCATCATTCACGAGAACGCTGGCAACCGCTACAAGTCACGCCTCGGCCGACGGGTGGCC
>DASPGQ010000497.1 GCA_035620555.1 Vicinamibacteria bacterium | reverse complement strand
GTTCTCATGATCCAGTTCGTGACGGACTACACGCGCGCCCTGCAGATATTGCGGTGGATGGTTGGAAGCCTCGACGTGGTCGGCATGGATTTGATCTGGCGCATGCTGGTGTTCGTGGTTCCCGGACTCCTGGTGCTCTTGGCGACGACGCGCGACCTTCATCTGATTGCCGTCGACGAGGAGTCCGCCGCCGCGCTCGGAGTCAACGTCGCACGCACCGAGAAGCTCGTTTACATGGCCTCGTCCCTGATCGTGGGAGTGGCGGTGGCGGTGGCCGGGCCGATCGGCTTCGTGGGGCTCATCGTGCCGCACGCGGTGAGACTCCTCTTTGGAGAGGACTTGCGAACGGTGTTGCCGTGCTCGATGCTCTTGGGAGCCGCGTTTCTGGTGCTGGCCGACACACTGGCGCGCACGATACTGGGAGCGAGCGAGCTTCCCGTAGGGGCGCTCACGGCGCTCTTGGGTGGACCGTTGTTCTTGTTGCTGCTGGGCCGAAGGAGGCGCTACGCAGCAATGTAATCGGGAGAAGCACGATGAGTATTTCCACGAAGAGAGGGGACAAAGGGGAGACGGCCCTCGTAGGCGGTGGTCGGGTATCGAAGGCGGATTCTCGTATCGAGGCCTATGGTGCGCTCGATGAGCTCGGCTCGGTCATGGGGTTCGCACGCTCGATTTGCCCGAACGAGCGGGTCCGTGAGACGACGAAGTTCATCCAGAAAGAGCTCTTCCACGTGAGCGCGTCGCTCGAGAAGGGGCTCCCAGCCGAGACGGTCGACCGACTCACGAAACAGGTCGAGGAAATCGAGAACATCGAGGGCATCATTGGAGACTGGGCTCTTCCCGGCGAGAACACCGCTTCGGCAGCCTACGACGTCGCACGAACCGTGTGTCGCCGTGCCGAGCGGGTACTCGTGCACCTGCGCGAGTCGCGTGGGAAAGTCGACGAGAGCGTGCTCGCCTATGTGAACCGCCTTTCGGATTTGCTCTGGCTCTTCGGCCGTCTTATCGAGAAGGACGCGGGCGTCGACTCCCGGCTCCGGGAGGGCGAGGGGCCAAACTGGTCGCGCGCATGGTAGCGATCGAGCCTGTGAGCGAGGTCTACGCCGACCGGGCCAGGGAGCGGCAGCTCCAGCTGACGAAGCCTCAGGGAAGTCTCGGGCGCCTCGAGGAGATCGCGGTGCGTCTCGCCGCCATCCAGCGTCGGGAGGATCCGGTCTCTCGCGATCGGTGCATTTTCGTCTTCGCTGCCGATCACGGAGTGACCGAGGAAGGAGTGAGCGCCTATCCTTCGCGCGTCACGCGGCAGATGCTCTGGAACTTCGCCTCGGGAGGCGCGGCGATCAATGCGCTGGCACGGGTTGCGGAAGCGCGGGTCGACGTGGTCGACGTCGGGGTGGGAAGCGGAACGCGCAACTTCACGAGAAAACGGGCGATGAGCCGAGGCGAGCTCGAGGCGGCACTGGCGAAAGGCGCGGAGAAGGCGCACCAGGCCAGCAACGAAGGGGTCGTGCTCGCCGGGCTCGGGGAGATGGGTATCGGCAACACGACCGCGGCGAGCGCGGTCTCCGCTGCCTTGACCGGCGCGCGACCCGTCGAGGTCACGGGATCCGGCACCGGGCTCGACGAGAGCGGCATTCGTACGAAGACGGATGTCGTCACCCGGGCCCTCGAGCTTCATGAGCTCTCTTCCGAGGAGCCGCTGCGCGTTCTCGAGTGCGTCGGAGGCCTGGAGATGGCCGCCCTCGCGGGATTTTGTCTCGAAGCCGCCGCTCGCCGGATGGCGATCCTCGTCGATGGGTTCATCACGACCGCGGCGTTCGCCATCGCCTGGAAAATCCAGCCTCTGGTGAAGGAGTACGCATTCTTCTCGCACCGGTCACGCGAGCCGGGGCATGGCGTCCTGCTCGACTGGATGGGCGGGAATCCGCTACTGGACCTGAGCCTGCGCCTCGGCGAGGGTACGGGGTCGGCGCTCGCGATGCCGATCATCGCCGCAGCCGTCGAAGCCCACAATGGAATGGCGACGTTCGAGAGTGCCGGAGTCTCCGGGAGAACATGACGAGACTACTGGCTGCCTTCGCCTTTCTGACGCGAATTCCGATTCCTCGCCATTTCGACGACGAGGACGTCGGTCGCTCGACCGTGTTCTTTCCTCTCGTGGGCGCGGCAATCGGGTCCGTTCTGCTGCTGCTCTGGACTCTCGCGCCGTTCCCGCCTCTTCTCACCGCGGCACTGGCCGTGACGCTGTCCGCCTGGCTCACGCGAGCGATGCACCTCGACGGCCTGGCCGATTTCGCCGATGGTCTGGCCGGCGGCAGGACACGCGAGGACGTACTCGAGATCATGAAGGACCCGCGGGTGGGAGCGTTCGGCGCCGTCGCCGTGGCCCTGCTGCTCGCGGTCAAAGTGGCGGCCATCGAATCGCTTCCCGACGCCAGAGCGTTGATCGTGGCGCCCGCTTTGGCCCGGTGGGCGAGCGTGCCGGTGAGCATGGGCCTCCCTTATGCGCGCCGCGACGGTATCGGGCTGGCACTGAGCGTGCACGTGGGCTCGGTCGAGCTCATCGGAGCCACGCTCTCGTGCGTGTGCCTGTCGCTCGTCGCGCCGCCTCGTTTCGTCTTGTATTCTGCGGGGGCCGTCGTACTGGCGTCGTTCTTCGTCCTCGCGATCGCTTGGCGCCGATTGGGTGGAATCACCGGGGACGTGCTCGGCGCGAACACTGAGCTTGCGGAGACCGCGGCTCTCGTTGCCGCCGTGGGATGGACATCGTCACCTTCGCCATGCTGACCCTCGTCCTCGGCGGTGCCCGCAGCGGCAAGAGCCGTTACGCCCGATCCCTGTGGGACGCGTCCGAGTCGGTCGTCTTCGTCGCCACGGCGACAGCGTCCGATTCCGAGATGGTGGATCGAATCGAGCGGCATCGGGCCGAGCGACCTTCACATTGGAAGACGATCGAGGAGCCGCTCGATGTCGTAGCCGCGTTGGCCGAACAGCCCGAGGGTACGGCCGTGCTCCTGGACTGCGTCACGCTCTGGATATCGAACCTTCTCTGTGAGCATCGCGACCGTAGTCGCAACGATCGCGAACGGCTCGTTCTCGAAGCTCTGAAGTCCTTGACCAAGCTCGCGCGCGGTCGAAATCTCGTCGTCGTCAGCAACGAGGTGGGTTCCGGCCTCGTTCCCGAGTCGACCGTCGCCCGAGAGTTTCGGGATCTCCAGGGGCTCGCGAATCAATTCATCGCGCGCGAAGCCGACCGCGTGGTGCTCGTCGTTGCCGGTCTACCCGTCGAGATCCGTTGAAGCTCAGGGCTCGTCCTCCGCGACCGCCGTGCCTCTCAGTTGAATGACCCCCGCGAGCTCGAGACCCAGAAGGATGCGTGCCGTATCTTCCTGGGGGAGCGGGACCTGCGCCATGATGCTCTGGACCTGGGTACGCCCGTCACAGCGGGAGAGGACGAAGGCTTCATGGGACGCGAGGTGGATGTAATCGAGAATCTCATTCGACTCGGGCGTGAGTCGGGGAATTTGATTCAGTGCCAGGAGAGCTTCGCTGTCGAAGGCGTGCCGGGACGCCTCCAGGATCGCGTCGGCCACCCGGACGGGCCGCTCCAGAACCTTGTTGAATTCCGAGCGAGTCCGGAACTCCAGCTTTCGTGGTGGGTTCCGCAGCAGCATACTCGCGATCTCGGTGAGTTGGGCGCGGACGAAGGCGTCGAGCTCTTGAGGTGCGACGATCTTCAGAGCGACGAGAACGTCGCCGAGACGCCTTCCCGTGGATATCACGACGACGGAGGCAGCTTCGAGCTGGCTTTCGCTGATGCGCCCGCGCCGCACCATCACTTCGCCGAGCCGCTCGTCCATGGACGACGAGCGTGCACCGACGATTCCACCGTTTTCGAAGAGGACGGCGCGCTCGGTATCGATCTCCGCGGCGGCCATCGTTCGAATAACGCCGCTACGCTTCTCACGCTCGAGCCTTCGCAAGGTCGCCGCAACGACAGGATGCATGGAACATACCTCGCACACGAGGAGCCGACGTGGTCGAGGTGAACGTCCGGATCCAGCAGACGTAATCGGGGGTGTAACCGCTGCATGGTGTCACGAAATACACCCAGGCGATGTGATTTAGAGTGGGGGAGGAGACCCGCACCCGATAAGGCGACCACGAAGCCCGAGAGCGTGGAGGGCCCGCCTTTCGGCGCCGCGTGCGGCGATTCACATTCTTCGAGTCTGGGTCACTCTCCCCGAAGACCAGACTTTCCCTCAACGGTCACAAAAAGTATACTCCACGTATGGCGACCACTACATTGAGCGTGAAAGTGGACCCCAAGTTTGCGAAGGAGTTCCGCGAGTTCTGCGAGACTCATTTTCTCCAGGTGGGGAAGTTCACCGAGCATGCGCTTCGCGAGGTAATGGAAGACTTCTACTTTGGAACGAAGGCCCAGAGGGTTCTCAGCCAGCAGGCGGTCGCACCCATTCGCCATCAGTCGTACTTCTCGAAGCGCCGCTCGCGGAAATAGTGCAGATCCTGTACCTCCACGAGTTCATCGAGGAGCTCGAACGTCTCGATAACGACGTCCAGAAGCAGGTCAGGAATAAGTTGAAAGAGCTCTTCCGGACGCCTTTCGGCCAACTCGCTCCGCTGCCGCTGAAGGGAGCCCAGTTCAAGGGCCTGTACAAGCTGCGAGTGGGCGATTGGCGCCTGATCTACAAGGTTCAGCAAGACGAGCTCATCTTCATCACTTTGGGCCACCGTTCCGAGGTCTATCGAAAGTAGAGCCTCCCTCGCCGCATC
>DASPGQ010000496.1 GCA_035620555.1 Vicinamibacteria bacterium | reverse complement strand
GAGCACGCGGTCGAGGTACTGATCCAGCTTTTCGCCCGACTGGATCGCATCGAGGCGCGCCTCGGCCTCTTTCGGAAGTGGGCCGAACTTCGCCGTGAGCTGGCGTTTCAGCGTCTCCCGTTTGCCCCGAACCTCACCTTTCAGCAAGAGCTCATCTCCCCAAGTCAGCTCCGTGTCCTGCACTTTCGCGTACTCCTTTCTCGCGACGACCTTCCCGAACTGCTCGCGCTGACGTCTACCTGGGTGGAAGTAGGTCTCGATCACATTGACGAGCAAGTACTGCCGCGCTTCGTCCCGCTCGCTCTCGACTACTTGTTTCAGCATGCGCGCCCGTAGATCGAGACTCTCCGTCGCCCGCCCTCGGCGCATCAGCGCGGAAAGTGCCGCGCTCAACGGGCTCGTTTCAACATACTCCTGGGCGACGCGCCGTGCCAGTCCGACAATGGCGTATCGGAAGCGCAGGAGCTCGCGCCCAAAGAGCTTCTCGCTGTATTCGGCGACCTCCCCGGATTGGTCCGCCCCTCAGATACAGCACGATCGGAAAGGACCGGCGTCGCGTAGCGCAACCGAAGCATCGAGTATCGGAGAGACGAAATGGCGACGCTCACGCCTCCTCCCCAGCGCGCCAGACCACCCGCGTCGAAAAATAAACCCCCTGCGCTGAAACCCGCGGGATTTTGCGGAGTATAGGGGGTATGAGCGACGCCAACCGCTCCGTGGGAATCCCAGTCGAAGCGAGCCCGCCCGAAGTCCCGACGGAGAAACAACTTCTGCTCCGACACCGGAATGGCGACCCCGATGCGTTTCGAGCTTTCGTCGCTCGTTACCAGGCTTCCGTCTACGCCTTCATCCAGCGATCCGGTGTGCCCGAGGCTGATCGCGAAGACGTCTTCCAGGATACGTTCATCCGGATTCATCGCGCCGCAAACCGCTATCAGCCCGAGCGGCCATTGAGTCCGTGGGTGTTCACCGTCGTGGTCAACACGATTCGGAGCTATTTCCGGCAACGCCACCGCCGTGGATTCGTCCTCGATGCGCAGGTCGAACGTCTCGCGAGTCCTGGCCCCTCCGCGGAGTCACGGGTCAAAGCCCAGCAAACCCTGGAGCGGATCGAGTGCGAGATTTGCGAGCTGCCCTCCACGCAACGGGAGGCCTTGCTATTGGCGGTCGTACAGAACCTGTCGATGCACGAGATCGCCGAGGTACTGGAAGTGCCCGTCGGCACCGTCAAGACGTGGCTTCGACGCGCCCGGGCACGCTTGATGGAGCGTCTGAAGGAGCATCTATGAGCGCTTGTCCCGAAATCCGCGATCATCTTCTGACTTTCGGAAACCGAGACGCCGTGCACGTGTTTCAGCACCTGGCGAGCTGCGCGCCCTGCGAGAGGTTCGCCGCCCGCGTCCTGAGGCTCGAAGCTCGCCTACGCGCTCTTGCCGAAGTTACCGTGCCCGACGGATGGGTCGAGCGGCTCTGCGCGCGGCCCGAGTTGACGAGTCCTCCCGCCGGCGCCGAGCCAATAGAAGAAAGGCCCTTCGGACTCCGGCAAGACCTGGAGCCGCGGGGGCTCTGGTCGGCGCGCGGATTCTCTTTCTTGCTGCACGCCGCTTGCCTCCTGATCGGTCTCGCGCTGTCAGTGCAGAACGAAGTCGGCTCGCCGTCCGTGCCGTCACCCGCAATCACGATCCGATTCTATGAGCCCGGCGCCTCCGGACCCGGTGGCGGAGGTGGCGGCGGCGGAAGTGCAGGCCCCTCACCGGCGGCTCCTTCGCCGACCGAGCAAGAGTTCGCCAACGCCGAATCCGGACCTCTGGCGCCCCGCGCCGTCCCGGCTCTGGAGCTTAATGCTCTGTCTACCCCAGAGCTTCCCGAGGAAGTCACTTCCCTCCTCGACACCCGTCTCTCTCCCGATGCGGTCCGGGTGCCGGGGCTGACTTCGGATGTTCCCGGAGGGCCGCGCGCCGACTCGCCGAGCTCGGGAACCGGAGGCGGAATCGGGGGCGGTGAAGGCAGCGGCCTAGGCACCGGCGAAGGATGGGGAGTCGGCCCCGGAAAAGGCGGCGGCTTCGGCAGCGGTGACTACGCGCCTGGCTCGTGGGACATCGATCCCGTCCTCATCCACGGCTTAGAACCGGCATACCCCGCCCGGGCGCTCGAACGTCGGATCCAAGGCGAGGTCTTGCTCCAGATCCGGGTGCGTGTGGACGGCTCCACCGAAGTTCTACGAGTGTTGAAGGCGCTCCCCTACTGCGTCGAAGCCGCAACCGAGGCGGCGAAGCGATATCGCTGGAAGCCCGCTCTGAAAGCGGGAAAGCCGGTCGAGGCGGTCGGGGTTCTGACCGTGCGATTCGAGCTCGTCCCGCAACGGTAGACGCCCATCGGACTCGCACCACACGTCCCATTCGGTGTACTGTCGATTCCGACCCGTGAGCTACGCGACGCGAACCTCTGCCATGTTCCTCGTTTGCCTGATGGGCTCCGGCGTCCGTTGCACCGCCGAAGACGTGCGCCCCATCACGAACGCTGATACCGTCCTCGCCATCTACACGAAGAATTTCGGACTCCAATCGCCGGGAACGACGCAGTTGGTCGTCGCTGCATGGGGCGACGGACGCATCGTCTGGTCTGACGATCCGCTCGAAGGTGGCCCTCCGTATCGCACCGCCGCGTTTCCGTCCGCGCAGTTGGAGACGCTCCTCGCCCGGCTCGATGAAGACGGCATTTTCGATATCGAGGAGCTCGCCCACCCGCAGTTCGGCTCCGATTCGCCGTTCACCAGCATTCTTGTGAAGCTTGGAGCAAAACGACTCGAGCTCCGGTCCTGGCACGAGCTTCACGAAAAGGGCAGCCAAGCGATCGCAACGAGCCGCGGTATCGTGGCACGTGAGGGCCGGCGTCGCCTCGACGTTCTCCGCTCGGACACTCCCGAGTACCTGTTCTTCCGCCTCGTCTGGGCCGAGCTTCGAGCGCGGGCGACGTCGCTCATCCCGAAAAGCGGGAATCTTGTGGACGGCCATGTCGTAATCGAATCGGGTGCCCTATCCTGGAGGGAGCAAGAATAAAGACTTTCGTCGGAGGCGGGCGACTCGGAGGCAGATGCTCGCGGTCTTCTATTTCTCTTCGAGCCCGAGCTCCTCGAGTGACTCGGCGACGAGAACGCGGTCTAGGTACTGGTCCAGCTTTTCGGCGGACTGGACCGCGTCGAGGAGCGCCTCCGTGTCCTTGGGGAGCGGTCCGAACTTCGCCGTGAGCAAGCGTTTCAGCGTCTCGCGCTTCCCCTGCACGACGCCCTCTTGTCGGCCTTTAAGCAAAAGCTCATCTCCCCAAGTCAGCTCCGTCTCGTGCACTTTCGCGTACTCCTTTCTCGCGACGACCCTAATGAATTGCTCGCGCTGACGTCTACCCAGGCGGAAGTACGTCTCGATCACGTTGCCGAGCAAATACTGCCGCGCTTCGTCCAGTTCGCTCTCGACAACCCGTTTGAGCATGCGCGCCCGTAGCTCGAGAGCGTCCGACGACCTGCCCCGGCGCATCAGCGCCGAAAGCGCCGCGCCCAGAGGGCTTGTTTCAACATACTCCGAACGACCCGCCGTGCCAATCCAACGACGGCTCCGGAACTGCAGCACCTCCCGTCCGAACAGCGTCTCGCATACTCCTCGACCTCGAAGGGGAAGGCGAGCTTCCAGGACGAGGAGATATAATTCACACATGAACTGGCTAGGGCGAATCGTGGTGAGCGCGTCAGTGCGAAGCGGCAAGCCTTGCGTGAAGGACACGAGGATTACGGTCTATGACGTGCTGGAGTATCTCGCTGGTGGGATGAGCGAGGACCAGATTCTGAGCGATTTTCCGGCTCTCACGCGTGAGGATATTCGGGCATGCCTCGCCTTTGCGGCCGCGCGTGAGCGGCGCCTCGCGAATTCAGTGGCGTGAAGCTGCTCTTCGACGAAAACGTGAGCCCCCGACTTGCGCCCGCTCTCTCTGAAGAGTTTCCGGGAAGCC
>DASPGQ010000495.1 GCA_035620555.1 Vicinamibacteria bacterium | reverse complement strand
CGATCGACCATACGATCTTCGATCGCGAGCAACTGATCGAGGGCCTTCGCCCCCTCACCGAGCTCCCGCAGAGCCCTTGCCAGATTGAAACGGGCTTGCGTATGGTCGGGCTGGATCCGGAGAGCGTCCTCGAAACTTTCGACCGCCGAAGCGTATTCGCCTGCTGCGAGCGCGGCGAGGCCCCTTTCGAATGATGCTTCGAACGCTCCGGGATCCTGAGCCGATACGACGACGGCAAGCACCGCCGCGACGGCCGTCATGACGAGCTCAGGACTCCTTCAGCTGCTCGAGCGCCGTGCGAGCCGCTTCCGCGTTCGGGGAGTCGGGCGCGAGCTCGAGGAACTTCTCGTAGCTCGCTCGGGCGCGCTCGAGGTCCCGGTTGCGGACATGAATGTTCGCCAGCATGTAGTGCGCGTCGGCGAAGCGCGAATCGAGGGAGAGCGTCCGCTCGAATGCCCCCACGGCATCGTCGAGGCGCTCGAGGTCGAACAAGGCGAGGCCGAGATTGAAATAGACGACGGCGTCTTGCGGCTGAATCTCTGCGGCCCTTCGGTAATAGGTCACGGCCTTTTCCTTGTCCTCCGCGCGGCTGAAGGCGTTCGCCGCGCGCAAAGCGGCATCGAAGCTCGACGGCTCGTGCTCGAGAAAAGCCACGAAGTGCTCGGCCGCCTCTTCGAAGTCGCCGTTCTTCTCATGGGCGAGCGCGAGATTGAAGTGGATCTGGTACACCTCGGGCGCTTTGGCCAGGAGCTCGTTGTAGAGGCCGATAGCACCCTCGAAATCCCCGGCGTCGAACCTCTGCCGCGCCTGCTCGATCTCCTCCTGGGCCTTGCCCGAAGTGGCGAGCAGGGCCGATCCCTGAGCGTTCTCGAGCGTGATCGTGATCTCGACGTTCTCGTTCACCCCGACCTGCACTTTCGCTTGGCTCGGAATGAAGCTGTCGGCGCTCACGAGGAGCGTCCATTCGCCGACCTGGACGCCGTTGAACACGAACTCGCCTTTCTTGTTCGACTTCCTGTTCAAGACCGCCGGCATGCTGACGGGGTTCTCCGCCCGTACCTCGGCGCCGGCCACGGGGTTTCCGCCCGAATCGACGACTTTCCCTCGCAGACGCGAGCGCTGCTGAGCGAAGGCCGATGCGCTCGATGCAACGAGCGCGACGAGAATGGCGAGAACAGTCGCTTTTTTCATCGGCGCTCTCCTCCGCGGCCAAAATAACACACTTGGGATAGGATCGCCGTTCGATGAAGGGGTTTGCCGTCGCGGCGCTCGCAATGGCTTTCGCAGGTTGCCGCAGCGAGCCTTCGGGACCTTTCAACTTCCTTCTGATCACGCTCGACACCTTGCGGGCGGATCGTCTGGGCAGCTACGGTTACGCGCTCGGCGCAACGCCCAATCTCGATCGCATCGCTCGTGAAGGAGTGCGGTTCGAGGAGGCGGTCAGCCCCGTCCCTCTGACCCTGCCCTCGCACGCCACCATTCTCACGGGATTGTTTCCCATGGGCCACGGAGTGCGAGATAACGGCACCTACTTGCTAGCAGACGAAGAGACGACCCTAGCGGAGATTCTGAAGGCTCAGGGCTACGAGACGGCGGCCTTCGTGTCGAGCTTCGTCGTGGATTCGCGCTTCGGCCTCTCCCAAGGCTTCGACACCTACTACGACTTCGACGAGGAGGCGAGCGCTGCCGAGGAGGCGAAACGAGGTCTCGCCAACGTGCAGCGTCCCGGCGGGGATACCGCGAAACGCGCGGTCGAGTGGCTGTCGCGTCCTCGCCAGGCGCCGTTCTTCCTGTGGCTCCATCTGTATGACCCTCACTCGCCGTTCGAGGCGCCCGAGCCTTACCGCAGCCGTTTCCCGGAGCGGCCGTACGACGCCGAGGTCGCGTATACGGACGCGGTCGTCGGCGACGTGCTCGACGCCGTCGGCGACGAAACGCTCGTCGTGGTCGTAGGAGACCATGGCGAGTCGCTCGGCGAGCACGGTGAGGAGTACCACTCGTGGTTCGTGTACGACGCGACGCTTCTGGTTCCCTGGCTGATGCGCTTGCCGCGAGTCGTACCGGAGGGCATCACCATCGAGGAACAGGTGCGGCTCGCCGATCTAGCCCCGACGGCGCTCGACCTCCTCGGGCTGTCCGTCCCCGATTCGATGCAGGGCAAAAGCGTGGCGCCGTGGCTCCGCGGGGAGGGGCCCGAGCGCCTGGCGGCGTACTCGGAGTCGCTGGTTGCCCACCTCCAGTTTGGATGGGGCGAGCTCACGGCCATTCGGGACCGCGGCTACAAGTACATCCAGGCGCCTCGCCCGGAGCTCTACGACGTCGAGAGGGACCCGGGGGAATCGAGGAACCTGCTGAGCGAGAAACCCGAGATTGCGGCCGAGCTCGCTTCCAGGCTGGCGCAGCTCGAAGAGGCTTTCCGGCGAGGCCAATCCGATGAGGACCGCTCGGTCGTCGACGCCGAGACCCTTCGCAAGCTCCAGAGTCTCGGCTATGTGGGGGCCGCGGGCTCTACTCCGACCACGCCGGAAAGTCTGGCCGTCGATCCGAAGGATCGCATCGAAGACTATCGAGAGTTCAGCGCGACGATCGAAGCCGCGTTGGATGCGCTCGATGCCTCGGATCCCGAGAGCGCGATTCGTCTTCTGAGTCCGCTCGCGGCCAAGCTCCCGATGCATCATCTCGTTCACTATCACCTCGGACAGGCTCATGCCGCGCGTCGGGAGTACGACCGCGCCGTCGAGGAGCTCGATCTCGCCGTGGAGCTCGCTCCCAAGTTTGCCGAGGCCCGCACGGACCTCGCGGAGGCCCTGGTACGGTCGGGCCGCGCGGAGCAAGCGGTGGCGATCCTCGAGGAGGGACTCGAGAGCCAGCCCGAGCATCCCGGCCTACACTTTCAGCTCGGCTTCGCGCGCCATGCCCTCGGTCAGCTCGATCGCGCCCTCGACTCCTATCGAAAGGCATCCGAGCTGGGTCCCGCTCAATCGCAGCTTCTCTCGAATATGGCGGCGTTGTATCTCCAGAGGAGCGAGCCATCCTTGGCCGTCGAGAGGCTCTCGGAGCTCGTCGCCGCCGACGTGGCCAACGCGCTCGCATGGAACAATCTCGGCCTCGCCCTCGTCCAGGCCGGGCGCCTGCTGGACGCGGGCCCTGCCTTCGAGAGGGCGACGGCGCTCGAGCCT
>DASPGQ010000494.1 GCA_035620555.1 Vicinamibacteria bacterium | reverse complement strand
TCATAAACCGTTGATACCCAATCTATCCAACTCGCGCACGAAGCGAATGTATCTGCGCTCTCTGTTCGGCATGTTCTCCAACGAGCTGGCCATCGATCTGGGAACGGCGAACACCCTGGTCTTCGCCAAGGGGAAAGGCATCGTCGTCTCCGAGCCTTCGATCGTCGCCATAAACGACAAGACCACCAAGGTCGAGGCCGTGGGCAAGGAAGCCAAGGAAATGCTCGGGCGCACCCCGGGAAACATCACCGCCATCCGGCCGATGAAGGACGGTGTCATCGCTGATTTCGAGGTGACGGAGAAGATGTTGGCCTACTTCATCCAAAAGGCCCACAATCGAAAAGTCTGGGTCGCGCCCCGTATCGTCATCGGGATCCCATCGGAGATCACTCAGGTGGAGAAGCGCGCGGTGAAGGACAGTGCACTACGGGCGAAAGCGAGCGAGGTCTTCCTCGTCGACCAGGCGATGGCCGCCGCCATCGGAGCGGGTCTCCCGGTGACCGAGCCGTCGGGCAACATGGTCGTGGACATCGGGGGGGGCACCACCGACATCGCCGTCATATCGATGGCGGGCATCGTCTACTCGAGCTCGGTGCGGGTCGCGGGAAACGAGATGGACGAGGCCATCATCAAGTACTTGCGAAAGAAGTACAACTTGCTCATCGGGGAGCGTACGGCGGAGCAGGTCAAGATCGAGATCGGCTCGGCTTATCCGCTCGATCGGCCGATGACGATGGAGATCAAGGGCCGAAACCTCATCGAAGGGATTCCCAAGACTCTGGTGATCACCGACGAGGAGATCCGCGAGGCCCTGGAGGAGACGGTCAGCATCCTCGTCAACGCAGTCCGGGTGGCTCTCGAGAGGACACCGCCGGAGCTATCCGCGGACATCGTGGACCGCGGCATCGTTCTGACCGGTGGTGGGGCACTCCTGAAGAACCTCGACAAGCGATTGCGTGAAGAAACCGGATTGCCGGTCTCGATGGGGGAGGATCCGCTGTCGTCGGTCGTGCTCGGTGCCGGCCGTATGCTCGAGGACGTGAAACTCCTGCGCAAGATCTGTCTCGATTGAGCCGAGCGGACATCGAGACATGGCGTCCACCAGCGCCCCGTTCGGCACCCGGGGAGGGAACGTGCTCTTCATCCTGGCCCTGGTGGCCCAGTCCCTCCTGCTCTCCTCCCAGGTCACGACCGAGGCAGGCCATTCCGCACTTCGTGCCCTGGTGCTGGGAGCGTTGTCGCCGGTGCAACGAAGCGCCGACGTCACGATTCGCTCGCTCCGGTCGGTTTGGTACGGCTACGTCGACCTCCGGGGGGTGCGCGAGGAAAACGACCGGCTCAAGAAGCAGGTGGCCCGTCTCGAGCAGGCGCTGTGGCTCGAGCGCGACATCGTCGCGAGCTACCGCCGCCTGAGCTCCGTCCTCGAGCTCGCCGAAAGGCTGGACTATGAGCCCATCGTGGCGGAAGTCATCGGTCTCGACGCGAGCGCATGGTTTCAAACCATTACCGTGAACCGCGGGAAGAATCGGGGCGTGGAGCTCAACAGCCCCGTCATCGCTTCCGGAGGGCTCGTCGGTCGAATCATCTCGGTCGGTGAACAGGTCGCGCAAGTGCAATTGCTCACCGACCGGGATTGCTCCGTCGGCGCGCTGCTATCGCGCACCCGAATCCGGGGGATGGTGACGGGAAGCGGAGACGAGCGGAGCCCAACCGGTCTCACGTTGAACTACGTGAGCAACCTCGAGGACGTCGTCGAGGGCGATGCCATCGTGACTTCGGGCATGGATGGTATCTATCCCAAAGGCATCGCCGTTGGGCGGGTGTCCTCGGTGCGGAACGGTCCTCGACTGTTCAAGCTCGTCACCGTCGAGCCCGCTGCCAATCTCGGTCGCGTCGAGGAGGTCTTCATACTGCCGCCTTTGGGTGAGGCCGAGATGACCGAGCGGGTCGAGTGAGGATCCTGGATGCGGCGCTGGCCATTCTGGCCGCGTTTCTGTTCCAGTCAGTGCTCGGCCGATACCTGCCGGCCCTGGATGGCTATGTCGATCTGTTTACCGTAATCTCCGCGGGCTTCGGACTCGTGCAGGGACGAATGTTCGGGATGTTGACCGGGATGGCGGCGGGGCTCGTTCAAGACGTGTTCTCCGGAGGGCACCTCGGCATCAATGGCATCTCCAAGACCACCCTGGGCTACGTCGCGGGGATAGCCGGCCACCACCTCATCATCCGTGGATGGTCTTCCCGTGTTCTCTTCTTCCTGCTCGCGTCCGGGCTCGATCTCGCCATCCTTGCCGCTCTGGGCGCTGCCATCGAGGAGCCACGGGTGCTCGGAGAGGGCCTCCGCCCGATCTACCTCTGTATCGGTAACATCATCGCTGGTATGATGCTCATTAGGGTTATCGATCGCCCGGAGCGGGGAGAGCTGGCGTAGGCATCGTCACCGGTTTCGAGCACCCCGACGCGACACGAATGAACATCTATGAGGATCTCAGAGCGCTTCGATCGCGCCTCGCTTGGTGGCGCGTCGCGATCATGATCGCCTTCGGAGTCTTGGTCCTGCGCTTTTGGCAGCTCCAGGTGGTACGTTCGCCGACTTACGAGCGACTCGCTCGAGCGAATCACGTTCGCACTTTGTCCGAGGCGGCTCCTCGAGGGCTGATCCTCGACCGGAACGGGCGCATCA
Source organism: Vicinamibacteria bacterium (assembly GCA_035620555.1). NCBI lineage: Bacteria > Pseudomonadati > Acidobacteriota > Vicinamibacteria > Vicinamibacteria bacterium. Next base: position 6,734 of record DASPGQ010000494.1, on the reverse strand, counting down.
TTGCGGAGAACCGGCCATCGTTCAACCTGATGCTGGAGGGGGATCATCCCCGTACGCTGAAATCGCTTCGCGAGCTGGTGGAGCTCGGTGAGGACGCCGAGTCGGACGAAGCGTACCTCGAGCAGGCCCGTATGGGTCCGACCATCGTCAAAGAAGACATCCCGCTCGAGGACGTCGCCCGTATCGAAGCCCGTCAGCTCGAGCTTCCTGGGGCCCATATTCAGTTCGTCCCGCGGCGTTACTATCCCGCCGGCCCGGTCGCTGCGCACGTGATCGGCCACGTCGGACGTATCTCGGAAGAGCAGCTCGGACAGGACTTCTTCTCCGGTGCCGAGCGTAACGACTACGTGGGGCAGTCGGGGATCGAGCGCGTCTACAACGGTATGTTGATGGGACGTAACGGCGTTCAACGGGTCGTGGTCAATAGCCTGGGGCGGCGCGAGCGCCTACTCGAGCAGGTGCCTCCGATCTGGGGCGAGTCCGTCCAGCTCTCGATCGACATGGAGCTGCAGGAGATCGCCGAGACCGCCTTTGCCGATCTGGGTGGGGCTGCCGTGGCGCTCGATACCCGTAGTGGCGAGGTGCTCGTGCTCGCCAGCTCGCCGTCCTATGATCCCAATGCTTTCTCGGGTAGTTTCAATCGTGGCGAGTGGTTGGCTCTGGTCGATGACTCGTCGCACCCATTGTCGAACCGACCCATCCAGGGTCGCTACGCTCCCGGCTCGACCTTCAAGCTGGTCGTTGCCGCGGCCGCTCTCGAGCAGGAGATCGTGAGCCCGGAAACGCACAAGTATTGCAGCGGGTCCGTACGCCTCTACGGAAATACGTTTCACTGCCATCGCGGGGGCGGACATGGCAGCCTCAATCTGAAAGACGCCTTGGCGATGTCCTGCAACAGTTACTTCTTTCAACTCGGTGCGCAGCTGCCCATCGAGACGATCGCTCGCTACGCCAAGCAGTTCGGCCTCGGTGCCCGAACCGGGCTGGACCTCCCTCACGAGGTCGACGGGCTCGTGCCCGATCCCGAGTGGAAGAAACGTGCGCGAAACGAGCCCTGGTATGCCGGCGAGACGGTCTCGGTTGCCGTCGGCCAGGGGTCGGTGCTCGTAACCGCGACCCAGATGGCGCGCCTCGCGGCCACGGTCGGTACCTCGGGTGACCTGTATCGGCCGCATCTCTTCCTGCGGAAACTGCCGGCTGGCGTCATGCCCGAAAGCTACGCTGATTCGGTCATCTCGCCTCCGTCGCGGAAAGTCGGCCTTCGGCCGGATACCTGGCGCGCCCTCCAGGAAGGGATGTTCCGGGCGGTGCAGTATGGGACGGCGGGTCGGGCCCGACTCCAGGACGTTGTCGTTGCCGGTAAGACCGGGACCGCGCAGATCGCCGCGCGCGGCCGAATCGAAGAGAGCGTCGACGCCAGGCGTCCCGAGCACTTGAGGAACCACGCCTGGTTCATCGGCTATGCCCCGAGGGTGAATCCCGAGATCGCGATCGCCGTTCTCGTCGAGCATGGAGGGGGAGGAGGCGCGGCCGCGGCGCCGATCGCCCGAGACATCTTCCAGGCGTATTTCGAGAAGAAGCAGGAGCGAAAGCTGGAACGTGCTCGACAAACGACAATGGCAATCCGTTGACTGGCTGATCATCCTCGGCCTAGTCGTCGCGTCTACGATCGGGTTGCTCATCATCTACAGCGTCACCCATGCCGGGTCCACTCCCGACCTCTACCAGGCTCAGATCGCGAGACTTCTCATCGGAATGGTGCTCCTTCTCCTCGTCATGTTCATCGACTATCACACCATCGTGGACCGGGCCGAGGTGCTCTATTTGGCCGTCTCGGGGTTGCTCCTCTACCTCGTCATTTTCGGCGGGCTCCGAGCCGGCACGAGCCGATGGCTCGAGCTCGGAGTCGGTACCTTTCAGCCGGGCGAGCTGGCGAAGATTGCCGTCGTATTGTTTCTCGCCAAGTATTTCGCCGGAGTGCGCGGCGACTGCCTCCGGGCCTCCGAAGTCGTCACCTCCGGCTTCTTTGCTGGCGTTCCCATTGTGCTGATCGCCCTTCAGCCTGACCTCGGAACGGCGGCGACGATCGGCGTCGTCTTCGTGAGCATGGCCCTTCTCGCCGGGGTGCGGGCCAAGCTCCTCCTCGTGGGGGCCCTGTTCGTGGTGCTCCTGATTCCGCTGGCGTGGGCATTCGTACTGAAGGAGTACCAGAAGGAGCGCGTCTACGCCTTTCTCGACCCCGGCAGGGACCCTCGGGGGGCCGGCTATCAAAGCATCCAGTCAACCATCGCCGTCGGCGCGGGGGGCTTTTCGGGCAAAGGCTGGCTTGCGGGCACGCAGAGTCAGCTCCAGTTTCTTCCCACGCCGCATACCGACTTCGTTTTCGCGGTTCTCGCCGAGGAGTTCGGCTTCGTGGGCGTGGCCGCCGTAATGATCCTGTATTTCGTAATCACGCTGAGGTGTCTTGATACCGCACGCCGCGCGCGGGACCGCCTGGGAATCCACGTCGTGTTCGGCGTGCTTTCCATGTTCGCCTTCCAGACGCTCTACAATCTCGCTATGGTGGCCGGACTCGTTCCCATCAAGGGGTTTCCCTTGCCTTTGATGAGCTACGGGGGTTCCTCCATGCTCGCCACGATGATTGGGTTCGGGCTCATCATCAACGTCCGCCTGCGTCGGTTTGTGAACTAGAAAAAAGCTAGACGGGGAAGCGGGGGACTTGTGCTAGAGTTCAAGTGAAGCCGTCTCAGCGATTTGGCGGAGGCGGCCCGATTTTGAGTTGAGAATGGAGCGGCCCAGCGAAGGCGGGCACGGAATAAGAAGGTTTTCGGAAGAGAGCGGAGTCCCAAAAATCAGGGCATCCAGGGTTCTTGGTTGTTCGGCTGTCTGCTGCCTGATCTCGGCAAGATTGGCTCGAATCGATGAGAAATCACTCAGTCGTTAATGGGAGACGGCCCGTCATTCCCTGAGACCACAGCATCCGGTTCCCTCCTCCTCCGCCCACCCGCCGCCCACTCGGCCGCCCGAAAGGGTTTATATGTCGAAAGAGATGATCGTCAGCCATAGCGCGCTCCAGACGCGCTTGGCCATACTCGAAGACGGAGTCGTGTCCGAGGTCGCGTTCGAACGAGAACGGAGCCGGGGCGTCGCCGGCAACATTTACAAGGGACGCGTCAACCGCGTCCTCCCGGGAATGCAATCGGCTTTCGTGGACGTTGGACTCGAGCGGGACGCGTTTCTCTACGTCTCGGACGTGCTCGAGGATGACGACTACCTCACGGAGGAAGAAGAGAAGATCGTCGAGACCGAGCGTGAGATTCGTGCCGCCAAAGGAGATGGCCAATCGATCGATCAGCTCTTGACCCAGGGACAGGAGGTACTGGTCCAGGTCGCAAAGGAGCCGCTGGGGACGAAAGGGGCCCGCATTACTTCTTACGTCAGTCTTCCCGGACGTCTCTTGGTCTACATGCCGACGGTCGATCACATCGGCGTCTCCAGAAAGATCGAGTCGGCCGAAGAGCGAGCTCGGCTGCGGAAGCTCATCCAGAAGGCGCGCCAAAGAAGCGGGGGGTTCATCGTCCGCACCGCGGCGCAAGGAAAGGACGACGAGACGATCGTCGCCGACCTTCGCTACCTGGAACAGAAGTGGAACGAGATCTGCCAAAAGGCCGACCACCTCAAGGCCCCGGCTCTGGTGCACAAGGATCTGGGCCTCGTCTTCAAGTACATTCGCGACGTTCTGTCTCCGGAGTTCTCCGCCATCCGAATCAACTCCGAGGAAGTGTTCGACCAGGTGCTGAATTATGTTCGGCAGATTCAGCCTCAACTCCTCCACCGGGTGAAGTACTACTCGAAGAACTATCCGATCTTCGAGGAGTACGGCGTCCAGTCGGAAATCGACAAAGCCCTGAGGAGCAAGGTCTGGCTCAAATCGGGAGGATACATCGTCATCAACCAGACCGAGGCGCTCGTAGCCATCGACGTCAACACCGGTCGCTACACCGGGGAGAAACGGCTCGAGGACACGATAACCCGCATCAACCTCGAGGCGGCGGACGAGATCGTCCACCAGATTCGACTGCGAGATCTCGGCGGTATCATCGTCATCGACTTCATCGATATGGAGGAGCGCCGGAACCAGCACAAGGTCTTCGCCGCCCTCGAGCAAGCTCTGCGCCGGGATCGTTCTCCGACGAAAAGCGTTCAGATCAACGAGTTCGGGCTCGTCGTCCTCACGCGAAAGCGCGTCAAGCGTTCCCTGGAGCGTGTGCTCTGTCGGCCATGTCCCCTGTGCCAGGGAAGCTCGTGGGTCAAGTCACCGACGACGGTGGCCTACGAGATCGTCGATGAGGTTCGCAAGAGCATGACCGATTTCTCGAGGGGGCTCACGCTCCGGGTTCACCCCGAGGTTGCCCGCGCCCTCAAAGGCAAGGAGGCCCCGGTCGTCGAGGAGCTCAAGTCGATGTTGAAGCAGGACGTCGAGATCCGGGCAGACCACAACATCTACCAGGAACAATACGAGCTAGTTGCACGGAAATAATCGAATAATCGCTACTCGGCGGCTCCGGGGAGATGGTAGATCGTACGCGGATCGAATGTGGGATCGGCGGCAAACGCTCTCCCGAACCAATCCACCGACGTCGGGTATTCGCGCAGCATCACGTGGGCATAGCCCAGCAGATAGAGCGCGTCGGCGCGCTCCGGATCGAGGTCTACGATCCGCATTAGCGGCTCGAGCGCAGCGCGGAAGTTACCGGAGCCGTACAACTGCTTCGCGCGGGACATCAAGCTCTCGACGTCATCCTGGGCGGCGGCGAAGGACACCGCGGTCAGGCAAACCAGAACGGCAATGGCAAGGACTCGCTTCCATTTCATTGGCGAAACTCCCTGAATTTTGATGCTTGGCGCAGACGATAGTTTAGCACCCCTCGGCGGGGCGCGCATCCTCGTCATCCGGCCCGGAGCTCTGGGAGACACGCTCCTCGCGTTTCCCGCGCTCGCTTCGTTGAGGCGAGCCGTGGGACCGACGGGGGCGGTGGAGCTGGTCGGTTCGTTGCCGGCGGCGAGACTGGCCCACGACGACGTGCACGCGTCGGCCGTTCACTCGTTCGACCGGGCTTTGTTCGGAGCCTTCTTCGAGCCAGGCTCCTGGGACGAACCGCTGACTGGTTTTCTGTCGTCGTTCCAATACATCGTGGCCTGGTCGAATCTCCCTCGACTGCGCGAGTTGGCGAGGAGTGCCGAGATCGTAGAAGGTTCGAGCCGTCCCCCTGTAGGAGCTCACGCATCCGACCATCTCTCGAGCACTCTCGCGCCGCTCGGGATCGATCCCGGGTGTGGGGCTCCGGAGCTCGTGATTCGCGAATCGAGCCATCTGGGCGCCGCGCGGTTTCTGAACGAGAATGGGCTGGGGCAGTCGAGATTCATCGCCATACACCCTTCGAGCGGAAGCCTTCAGAAGAACTGGCCTTGGGAGCGGTTCGCGGGGGTGGCGCGAAGAGCGCGTCAGGAAGGTCTTGAAGTCCTGTGGATCGAGGGTGAGTCGGACCGAGACGTCGTCCGAACCGTCGCCAGAAGCGTTGGCGGCGTTGTCGCCCGGCACCTCGAGCTCGCGGTTCTCGCGGCTCTGCTCGCCCGCGCGACGCTCTATCTCGGAAACGACTCGGGCGTAAGCCACCTCGCCGCGGCCGCGGGTGCGCCCACGGTCGCTCTGTTCGGCACGACCGACCCGGCGAGCTGGGCCCCAAGAGGTCGCACGGTCGAGGTGGTCGATTGCCGGCTTTCCTCGGACGAAGTGTGGGGAAAAGCCGTCGACGTGGCGTGGCACTATTAATTCCTTGTAATCAAGAACTTAGCTTCGCGCGGTGCCAATGGCTCCACACCGTTGGTGGGAAATCACCACGTCAAATTGTGATCGCTCTATCCAGGCACCACGACGGGTAGTGGTTCGGCGTGATCCCACCCGCCTATCATGTTACGAGCCCCGCGCTTGCGATGGGGCACGGTTCTTGCTAAGTGTTCGGGCACAGACCCAAAACACAAACTCTCCCAGGACCTGAAATGCCGAGGTCCTGGCTTGAAGGAGTCAGCGACATGGCGATGGCATTGCTCGATACGCAAGAGTTCGGCATCGGCATTTACCGTGGTTCGGAGCGCGTAGGGAAAATCCGCTTCCACATCGGCATTCGTGCCGCCGAAGGCGAAGTCTCGTACTCCGCCGCCGACCCGGAGCTCCGGAGATCTCTCCGAACGCTGCTGGGGCGGAAGCGCAGCTGGCGGTGGCAGGATTTGACGCGAAGGCTCATCGACAACCTCTCGTTGACCACGGGAGGGCGTTTCGTACTGCGGTTCGGCACCACTCCCTCGGACGAGGGACGGGGTGCTGGCGAGCACGGTCTGCGCCGAGCGATCAACCGCGCCGTCAACGAATAGAGTCCCCCACAAGAAACAAACGTCCCGCCATTACGAGTCCCCCGGGCGTTGGCCCCCGCAATACGCTGGCCCCGGGGGATTCATTTATCCCAGAACAAACGCAAAGACTCCAAGTCGCAAAGACGCAGGGAAGAATTTCCGACCCCCCGGGGCCGGGCTTTCAGCGGCCGAGGGCGAGACGATCGGCGAGAGGTTGTGGAAGCCCGGCGTTGCGAATCTTCTCTTGTGCCCTTTCCAGCCGATAGGCCACGCGATGGATGGCCATCGTCATGCGCGCCGTGTCGAGAATCCCGAAGCTTGCT
>DASPGQ010000493.1 GCA_035620555.1 Vicinamibacteria bacterium | reverse complement strand
TGCGCTTCCAGGGCCGCCCGCGTCTCGTCGGTGAGGGTCGCCCACGACGACTCCTTCTGTCCCCACGCGGTCACGGAGAAGAGAATTGCGGATAAGATGAGTGCGTGTTTCGACATGGAGTGATTATATGGACAGCGGCTTGACGGGAAAAACGATCCTGGTAACCGGGGCTTCGGGAGGAATCGGAACGGCGACGGCGCGAGCCCTGGCGGAAGAGGGGGCCAAGCTCGTTCTCCACTGCCATCGCAATCGGGACGGTGTCGAGAAACTAGCGGGGGAGCTCAGGGTGGAGACTGCCGTAGTGCAGGCTGACGTCGCCGATGAGACCGCAGTGGAGGCGATGTATCGAGACGCCCTCGGCGCCCTGGGTCGTCTGGATGGTCTCGTGGTGAACGCCGGGATCTGGATCGAGGACGAGGTTCCACTCCATCGAATGTCGCTCGTGCAGTGGCGAAGCACTCTCGAGGCCGACCTCACCGGCGCGTTCCTCACCTGCCGGGGATTCATGCGCCATCTCGTCGAGCGGCCGCGCGACGATGCCTCGATCGTGCTCGTCGGCTCCACCGCTGCTCTCTTCGGAGAGGAGAACCACGCGGACTACTCCGCCGCAAAAGCCGCCATGGCCTATGGACTGACGCGCAGCTTGAAGAACGAGATCGTTCGGATCGCGCCCCGCGGTCGGGTCAATTGCGTCTGTCCTGGGTGGGTCTCGACTCCGATGGCCGCGGCCGCCATGGACGTTCCCGGCGCGGTCTCGCGAGTGACGGCCACGATGGCACTTCGAAAGATAGCCACACCCGAGGACGTCGCGAGGGCGATCGTTTTCCTGACATCGTCCAAGCTGGCGGGCCATTTGAGTGGCACCATCCTTCCGATCGCGGGGGGCATGGAAGGTCGCTGGCTGCACCGAGATCGAGATTGAACCGAGGAGACCAGTCGATGAGCGCGAACGGCGAAAAAACCGGCATGTACTTCTATCCGCGGATCCGCAAGTCACCGTATTTCGAAGCGACGCAACGCCACGGTGCCACCGCCTACAACGTCTATAACCACATGTACCACCCAATCTGCTACGACGACCCGGTGAGCGAGTACTGGAAGCTGGTGAACGACGTCACCATCTGGGACGTGGCGGTGGAGCGACAGGTGGAGATCACCGGTCCCGATGCACTCGCTTTCACCAACTGGCTCACGCCCCGCGATCTCTCCAAATGTCGAGTTGGGCAATGCAAGTACGTCGTCATCACCGACGAGCGGGGTGGAATCATCAATGACCCCGTACTGGCGCGATTGGGCGAGAACCATTTCTGGCTGGCGGCCGCGGACAGTGACCTTCTGTTGTGGGCGAAAGGGGTCGCCCTTGGTTCCGGGATGCAGGTGACGATCCAGGAGCCCGACGTCTCGCCGTTGCAGATTCAAGGACCCAAGTCCAAAGACGTGGCTCGAGCGCTGTTCGGCGACGAGGTGCTCGAGCTCCCCTACTACCATCTCATGGAGGCCGACCTCAAAGGCATCCCCGTGGTGGTCACCCGTACCGGCTGGAGCGGAGAGGTGGGCTACGAGATCTATCTCCGCGATCGGGACCGCGGAGTCGAGCTGTGGGACAAGGTGGTGGAAGCGGGCCGACCCCACAAGATCGCGGCCATCGCTCCCTCGGAGATTCGGCGCATCGAAGCCGGTATCCTCAACTACGGCGCCGACATGACGCTCGAGAACAATCCGTATGAGGTAGGTCTCGGCTGGCTGGTCGACCTGGACAAAGAGGCTGATTTCATCGGCAAGGAAGCCCTTCGACAGATCCGGGCCGAGGGGGTGACGCGAAAGCTGGTCGGGCTCGAGATCGAGGGCGAGCCCATGCCGGGACACGGCCACAATCAGGATCGATGGCCGGTTCACCGGAGCGGCCGGCCTGTTGGCGAAGTGGTGGATGCGGTCTATTCCCCGCGGCTGAAGAAGAATATCGGTTACGCCATTCTTGCCATCGAGCACACCGAGCTCGGGACGGAGCTGACGAGCGAGACACCGAACGGTCGGGCGCGGGTTACGGTCGTGCCGAGACCTTTCATCGACCCGAAGAAAGAGATCCCGAAGTCCTGAGGAAATGAGAGCACTCACCCGTCGTTTCCTGCTCGCGGTCCTTGTCGCTCTTCCGGCCGTCGCGATCGTCGCCGAGGACGAAACGAAGATCCCGGGCTTTTTTCGCTCCTCGACCGGGAAAGAGCTCGAGGCAGAATCCTTCGTGCAACGGATTCCAACCAGCGACCGACTCGCCGCGCATCTCGCTTATCTCACCGAGGAGCCGCACCCTACCGGGTCGCCGCGAAACATGGAGCTCGCCGACTACGTTCGCGACCGCTTTCTCGAGTACGGGCTCGAGAACGTTCACTTTCACGACACTCCCGCTCTTTTGAGCTACGGGCGCTCGGCATCCGTGAGAATGCTTCAACCCGTCGAGGTGGAGCTCGAGCTCGAAGAGAAGGGATATCCCGAGGACAAGGATAGCTACCTTTACGCCGATCCCGCCGTCGTGCCCTACCACGAGTACGCCGCCTCGGGAGACGTTTCTGCCGAGGTGGTCTATGCCAATAGCGGAAGCCCCGAGGACTTCGAGAAGCTGGACGAGATGGGCGTCGAAGTGCGGAACCGGATCGTCGTCATGCGCTACTCCTCACCCTATAGTTATCGAGGTTACAAGGTGTACCTGGCCGAGAGCCGCGGCGCCGCGGGAGCGATCATCTATTCCGACCCCGAAGACGACGGCTATGCGAAGGGTGAGACCTATCCTCACGGACCCTGGGGGCCGCCGAGCCACATCCAATGGGGCTCGATTGTCTACGACTGGTTCGGCTTCGGCGTCGTGCCGTTTACGTTTCACTGGAAGCAGGAACCCGATGGAACCTGGGTCGAGGGTCCCGTCCGGGACCGCCAGCTGCCGAAGATCCCATCGATACCCATGTCCCACGAGGACGCTGCCGTCATCCTCTCCCGATTGCGCGGACCGGTGGTACCGCCCGAGTGGCAGGGGGGACTACCCTTCACCTATCACACGGGTCCGGGGCCGGTGCAGCTCCGGCTTGCCGTGGACAACGTCGAGTCGATTGGCACGATGCGCAACGTCATCGGCATGATCCCTGGAGCCGAAGAGCCGGATCAGTGGGTAGTGGTGGGGAACCACCGCGACGCCTGGACTTATGGCGCGGTGGACCCTTCGAGCGGCACCGCCGTCCTGCTCGAAGTGGCCCGGGCCCTGGGTGAGGCTGCCCGGAGGGGGCACCGCCCCAAGAGAACGATCGTGTTCGCGAACTGGGACGGCGAAGAGGACCTCCTCGGCGGCTCCACGAGCTGGGCGAAAGAGCATCGGGATCAGCTTCGCCGAGGGGCGGTGGCCTACGTCAACCTGGACAGTGGCGCCCATGGTCCGGATTTCTCCGGCGGCGCCACGCCGGCGCTCGCCGACTTCCTCAAGGACGTAACGAAGTTCGTCAATCATCCCGACGCGGCGGGAAGCGTATACGATGTCTGGGCATCGAGGACCTCGGGCGTGCCCGAGGTCGAGACCATCGTGGGGGCTACGGATTACACCGCCTTCCAGGAAAATATCGGCGTGAGCTGCATCGACCTCTCCTCGGATGGGCCCTACGGCGTCTATCACTCGCAATACGACAACTATTTCTGGTTGAGCCGTATTGGCGACCCCGGCTTTCGGTTCAACATGACTCTCGCTCGGATCCTCGGCGTGGTTGTCTTGCGTCTCGCGAACGCCGATGTTCTCCCGATGCGATACTCGGCCTACGCCGCGACCGTCATCGAGCACATTGCGGAGATCGAGCGAAAAGCAGCGGGCGAGCGCGACATTCAGCTGGACCGAGCACGCGCCGCTGCCGGGCGCTGGGAGACCGCCGCTGCGGCTCTAGAAGGGCGGTTGGACGAGCGAATGGACGGCGACGGCCTTTCGAACGAGGACGCGCGCGCCCTCAATCTCCTTCTCCTGGAGGTCGAGCGGACCATGACCGAAGAAGAAGGACTCGAGAGCCGACCGTTCTTCAAGCATTTGATCTATGCCCCGCAACCCACGTACCGCAAAGAAGTTCTTCCGCGTCTCTTCGAAGCGATCGAGGGTGGCCAGTGGGAGGACATCGAACGGTTCGAGGCTCAGCTCGTCACCGCCTTCGATGATGCTGCCGATCTCCTCCGTCGAGCGACAGCTCTCGTGGAATAAACGACGATGAGCCCGATCAGGAGGCGCCGAGGGCCCTGGGCCCGCCCAGAAGCCTCGCCGGAAGCAACAGGATCGCGCGCAAGAGCTCGAATACACTCGTTACCGCGATGCCAAGAAGGCGAAACGGCAGGAGAAGAAGCCACACGAACGGGTAGACGACAAGAGCCAGCAGGGCGAGCGGCCAGCAAAGGATGAAGAGAATCAGCCAAAGCAAGAATTTCGTCATCTCACTGAAGAATACGAACGAGGGGTTCCCGGAGTTCAGCTTCCCGACCGCACTTTAATGCGGTCCAAGGCGTCGGCGAGGTCCGCCTTCATCTCCTCCACATCCTCGAGGCCGATGCTGAGTCTCACGATGGTTCGTTCCTGGTAGCGAAACGGGTGCACGCGATCGGTGATACGCGCGACTTTGACGAGGCTCTGAAAGCCCCCCCAGCTCAAGCCGATGGCGAAAACCCGCATCGGATCGAGAAAGGTCGAAAGCTCGTCTCTGGATGGCTCCTGGTTGAGCAGGAACCCGAAGACGCCGGAAGCTCCGGTCATGTCGCGCTTCCAGACCGCGTGCTCGGGGTGGCTCTCGAGCGCCGGATGGAGCACAGTCTCGACCGCCGGGTGAGCCTCGAGCCATCGAGCGATCTCGAGGCCGGCTGCCTGATGCTGCGCCAGCCGCACTCGCAGCGTCCGCAGCCCTCGCGAAGCCGCGTAGCAGGAGTCGGGTGAGGCAAAACGCTCGGTCGTTTCGTAGAAGGCCTGGAGCTCCGAGAATCGCTCCTGGTTGACGGTGACGGCCCCGAGCAGTATGTCGGAATGCCCGGCGATGTATTTGCTCACGGAGTGAATGGAGACGTCCACTCCGTGCGCGAACGGCTTGAAGAAAAGGGGTGTCGCCCAGGTGTTGTCGAGCACGCTCACGATGCCTCTCTCCCGAGCGATTCGGGCGACGGCGGGAACATCCTGGATCTCGAATGTGTTGGATCCCGGTGATTCCAGATAAACGATCCGGGTGTTGGATCTCAGAAACCGCTCCACGTCCGAGCCGACGTTTGGCGGCACGTACTCGACATCGACCCCGTACTTCGCCAGCACTCGGTCGCAGAAATCGCGAGTGGGTCCATAGACGTTGTCGCAAACGAGGATGTGATCCCCGCTCCTGGTGAACGCCATCAATGCGGTGGCGATGGCGTCGAATCCCGAGGGGCAGATCCGACAGGCGTGTCCGCCTTCCAGCTGGGCCAAGGCGTTTTCCAGCCAGAGTTGTACCGGCGATCCGTAGGTGCCGTACAGCTTGCCATGATAGGGCTTCTGGTCCGCTTCCAAGAAGCTCTCATAGGTCTCGTACAACACCGTCGAGGCCCGATGGACGGGCGGATTGACGGTGAGGAAATGGTCGGTTTCGGTCGGGAATCGATCGCGTTTCGGTATCGTCATCGTGACGCCTCGCCGCGGAGCGGCTCTCGCAAACAGTAATATAGAGCATGGGTTCCGACCTCGCAGCCCTCCTCGCCAGGATCACGCTGTTAGCCTTTTCCGCGTCCGTGCCGCTCTATGTCATCACCTCCACCCTCGCCCGGCTGCCCACCCTCGGGGTGCCGGTGTCGGGCGTTCTCCCGTCGGCTCTTCGTGACAGCTTCGCAGAGCCGCGAGAAGGAGCTCGCTCGCACGGTGCGATCGATATCGAGGCACCCGAAGGAACCGCGGTCGTGGCTGCCTCCGGAGGCATCGTTCGACGGATCTCCGCGAGCTCGCTCGGTGGCAAAGGCGTTTACCTGATCGACCGAGGCCGTGGGCTTTGCCACTATTACGGACATCTCTCGCGTTATGCCCCTGGCCTCGAGAAAGGCCAGTTCGCCTCCCGCGGAGAGGTTCTTGGTTTCGTCGGCTCGACGGGAAACGCGAGCTCAGAGGCGCCCCATCTCCACTTCGCCGTGTTTCCGCTGCTATCGGACGGCTCCTGCGGGCGCGACGAGCCGCTGAATCCCTACCCACTTCTGACCGACGTGCGGTGACGTCACCGACAGGGATGGAGCATGGCTAGCTCTGGTCCCTCACCACGATGAGCTCGATGTCGTTCCGGTCCAGCGTGCCGATGGCGAAGACGGTGGATGCTGTCGATGCAGGCAAGTCAACGCCGAACCGGGTCGTCACTTCCTCACCGGTGCCGCCACGAAGGAGCTCGAAAGCGTAAACGCCAGGAATGAGCTCGACCCTGGGCGAGCCCATATAGCGGGCGACGTCGGTCACCAGCAACGGTCCGTTGACCACGCGCAGGTCGAAGCTCGCGGGATAATCGGCGACGGCGTTGAAAAGGGTCACCCGGGCTCGGTTGGAAACCGTCGAAAGATCATCGCTGTGCTCGACGATCTCGATCGGGTTTCTCCCCACGACCGCGAGGGTCACGGCTTCTCCGCCGGTGAGGAGGAAATTCGATTCCACCAGCGCCAGGCGTCGCTGGCCCGCAGGAAAAATCTGGAGCCGGTGCTCGCCTTCGGGCAGGTCTTCATAGCTCATGACTTCGCCATAGGCGAGTCCCTGCGAGAGCACGATGCCGTCCACGAGAACGTCGACGGTGCGCGCGTCTCGGGTGAGCTGCGCCGCGCGAAAGCTTCCCACCGAGCTCGCCGCCGGCGGCTCGGGTTGGGGCTGGCTCGGTTCGCTCGGTGACGTCGGGGATTGAGTGTCCTCACAGGCGACAACGCCGAGACCCAGGGAGACCACCAGAACGAGTCTGACAATCCTGATTGCGGTAAGCCTTCTATTGGTTGTCATGTTAAGCACCTCCATTTGTGCTCGACAAAGAGGCGCGCTGGATGGGAACTCGACGACAGGACGTTGAGCCGTCGCTCGCGCTCGCCAGCTACTGGCGACGCGCAACACCAAATCTCCGGTTGTAGAGTGACTGGATATTCCTCCAGCTCGAGTCTGGGAACTGTGTCAAAGATCACGTTCTTGCCCTACTAGACTAGACTAGTTGCTGCCGTCGCCGACGTTTACATATGCTTGAGACGTCGTTCCCGATCAGCAGGCTGATGAAAAAGTACAGCCCAGCCTGCGCGAGCGGAGCGAGCCCGGCGCGCTTGCCGCGCCGTAAGCAGCCCGAGCCGTGGCGGCCCGATCGATTACGGGTCCCGCCACGGCATTGAGCACTAAAGAAACGCCATGACGGCCTGGTCACCGGAGCAGTACCTGAGATTTGCCGATGAGCGAACACGCCCGGCGCGCGACCTTCTCGCGCAGGTGCCGGCCTCGTCGCCCGCTCGCATCTACGATCTCGGTTGCGGTCCGGGCAACTCGACTGCGCTCCTCAGAGAGGCTTATCCGAGCGCCAAGATCGTCGGTATCGACAATTCCGAAGAGATGCTCGCCGAGGCTCGCCGGGCGCTGCCCTCCTGCACGTTCGTGCTTGCCGACCTCGGTCGATGGCTGCCGGAGAACACCGCCGACCTCCTGTTCTCGAATGCGGCATTCCATTGGATTCCCGATCATGTCGAGATTTTGAAGCGGCTGGCGACGAAGCTCGGAAGGGGCGGCGTTCTCGCGGTGCAGATGCCGGACAATCTCGATGAACCGAGTCACCGGCTGATGCAGGAAACTGCGGCGGGGGGCCCATGGTCGAATAAACTCGGAAACGCCGATGGTGCCCGTGCGGTTCTCCTGTCGCCGCAACGCTACTACGATGTGCTGAGGTCCGTCTGTTCCCGCGTCGAGATCTGGCACACGATCTACAACCATCCGCTCGACGGTGCCAAGGCCATCGTGGACTTCATGGGATCCACGGCCTTGCGTCCTTTTCTCGGTCCTCTCGACGAAGAAGAGCGCGCGCGGTTCCTCGCCGACTATACGGACCGCGTGGCCAAGGCCTATCCGGTGGGACCGGACGGAAGGGCGCTCCTTCGTTTTCCACGTCTGTTCATCGTGGCGGCCAAGTAAACCGACAGAAATCTAGCCGCCTGGCCCCGCTGAAGCAAACTGAGAAGACGTCCTATCGATCGAGGACCACATCGATTCCTTCGAGAATCCCCTCGAGCAGACGGCCGCTGATCTTGTCCACGTGCTCCGAAAGCAGATTTCTGTCTACGGCAATGATCTGCGAGACATTGGCTACCGAATCCTTCTCGAGCCGCGTATCCGCTCGACGAAGCACGACGTTTCCAGGCGCATCCTTCCAAATCAGATTGCTCGTCAGCGGAACACAGACGACGGTATGGATCTGACTCCGGTTCAGCGGATCGCCCTGGACCACCAGCACGGGACGTCGAAACCCGGGACCGGAACCGGTTGGCGCTGGCAGATCACACCACCAGATGTCGCCCTGACGAACTACCACTCTGATTTGGACAGGACGTTCTTCGCCGCCGCCGCGACGAAGTCGTCACACGGCTCATCGAGTCGTTCGACGACACGATTCATTGCGTCCGTGATCGATTCAGGCCGCATTCGGGTGACGTATTCTTCTACCGCGAGGCTATAGAGCTGGCTCCGCGACATGCCAAGTCTGCGAGCCAGCCGATCAGCCTTCTTGAAGACATCGTCAGGAATGGAAATGGCTGTCTTCATACCATTAGTATAACCAAGAGCGAGACCGTGGCCAATTCCCTCGTCCGCGAAGATTTCGCCTCGCTCGCGTGGTAGCGCGCTGCATCCGGGTCGGCACGAGAAGCTCGAGTCCCGAACCAGTTCTGGCATGCAGCGCGAGAGGCCGCCGCGGTCGTACCCGTCTACGGTGTTCCCGGAGATTGAGAGAGGATTCGCAGGATACCCGGTCCCCGTCACCTCGTCAGCAGGCGCACGACTTGGAACAGGCCGAGAGCGCTGACGACGAGCACCACGAGACCACCGAGCCAGTTGGCGAGCGCTCGATTTCGAAAGCCCTGCATGAGCTCTTTGTTGTTGACTACGGAGAGCAGGAACACCGCGACCACCGGCAAGAGCAAGCCGTTCGCCGCCTGAGCCAGCACGATCGCCTCGGTCGGGCTCCCACCGAGAAGGGCCAGGACCAGTCCGGTTCCCACGACGAGCGAAGCGACGAGACGAAACGGAGTAGAGCGTAGATCGCTCGATAGCCCGAGCGCGCCGGTGGTCGCGTAAGCGGCGGCCAGAGGCGCCGTCACCGCGCTCGTGAGCCCCGCGGCGAACAGACCGAGCCCGAAGAACGTGCGCGCCCACCGGCCGAGAACGGGCTCGAGTTGCGAGGCGATCGAAGCCGGGCTCGATACGTCGGCGAGGGGCGTGGCGTTGACGACGATCGCCAGCGTCACTAGCCCTCCGAGAGCCACGGAGAGGGCCGTGTCCCACCGCGATTCGGTGAGTGCTTTTCGCGTCGGCACCGCCTCCCACTTCTCCTGGACCGTGCTCGCATGGAGGAAGAGGTTGTAAGGGACGACAGTGGTTCCGATGAGGGCGATGACCGTGAGCAACGAGCCGTCGGGAATTGACGGGACGAGCCCTCCGATGAGATCGCCCAGCGAAGGTCGTACGAGCGCGGCCGTTGTGAGGAAGACGAAACTCATGAAGATCACGAGGACCACGAGGACGCCCTGAATCCTGCGGTAGGTACCGCTCAGCAAGAGGGTCCAGGAAACGAGTGCGAGCACGAATGCCCAGAGCTGCGGGGGTTGGCCGCTCAGGATTTCCAGTCCGAGCGATGCGCCGAGAAGATTCCCCGTCTCGTAGGCCGCGTTTCCCAGGGTGATCGCGCAGACGATGAGGGATAGGGCGAGGGCTCGTGCGAGCGGACGGCGGAAACTTTCTCGAATGGCCGCGCTCAACCCGTGGCGCGTAACGATGCCCACTCGGGCGGCCATTTCCTGCAATACGGCCGTCGCGACGGCCGAGAAGGTCACGGCCCAGATGAGCGCCAAGCCGAAGCTCGAGCCGGCTCGGGACGCGGTAACGATGGTTCCCGGTCCAATGAAGGCGGCCGTGACCAGCAGACCAGGCCCGAACCGTGAGAGCTTCATCGCGGGGACCGCTCATACTAACATTGGACCGTGATTGAGGAGCTCCGGCGGGCCCTCGGGGCCTATCGAGAAGAGATGGCGCACTTCATCGGAGAGCTCATCTCTATCCCCACCGAGAACCCTCCCGGTCGTTTCTACGAGCGCTGTCTTCTGCGGATCGCGGACCAGCTCGAAGCGCTCGAATTCCCTTCGCAGGTCGAGCCCGTCCCCGACGGGGGCCTCGAGGCCGAGAATCGACGCTTTTGGCTTCGCTCGGATTGGGGACAGGGAGACCGGGCCGTCTATTTCCACGGCCATGTGGATGTCGTTCCCGCCTTCGATCCCTCGCAATTCGTGCCGCAGGTGAGCGAGGAGACGATTTTCGGTCGTGGATCGACCGACATGAAAGGCGGCCTCGTTTCGATGATTTATGCGATGAAGGCGCTGGCATCATGCGGTATCGAGCTTGCCGGCCGGATCGCGCTCCGCATCGTTCCCGACGAGGAGACCGGCGGAGAGCGGGGCTCACGGGCGGTGAGTCGAGCGGGTCGATTGTTCGATGAGGATGCCGTCGCGATGCTCACCGCCGAGCCTACCGGAGGCGTCGTCTGGAACGCGAGCCGAGGCGCCATCACCTGCCGGGTTCACACGACCGGTCGCACGGCCCACGTGGGACACGCCTATCGAGGCGTGAACGCCTTCGAGAAGGCCGTCGCCGTCGCCGACGCGCTTCGGGTCTTGAAGAACGACGTGGCATCGCACCGAACGGAATACTCGATAGAGCCCGACGCGGCGCGCCACTCCATCTTGATGATGGGAGGAGAAGTGAAGGGGGGCGCGAACTTCAACGTGGTGCCGGAACGGTTCTCGTTCACCGTCGACCGGCGCGTAAACCCCGAAGAGGATCATGAACGGGAGAAGCGCCGCCTGCTCGGGGTGATCGAAGCGAACGGGGGAACGGTCGAGCTGATCCAGGAAGCACGCGCCGCGGCGGTGTCGAGTACCCACCCCGCAGCCGAAGCGCTCGGGAGGGCCATCGAAGAGGTGCGTGGCGAGACGGCGCCGTTCGAGCTCTGTCCCGGGCTCCTCGAGATTCGCTTCTACGCCGAGAAGGGCGTCCCTGCTTTCGCCTATGGTCCCGGCCTTCTCTCGGTGGCCCACGGACCCAACGAGTTCGTGAAGCGCCGCGATATCGAGGAGTGCGCCCTCATCTACGCGCTTTTCGCCGCGCGGCTCCTCACCCGATGAATCGGCGCCTGGGCCGGCGCTTCTACCGGCGCGATCCGGTCACCCTGGCGCGGGCGCTTCTCGGTCAGGTTCTCGTCCGCCGCACCGATGACGGCGCACGGTTGAGCGGGCGCATCGTCGAGGTCGAGGCCTACCTCGGAGCCCCCGACCGGGCGGCCCACAGCTACGGGGGCCGGCGAACGCCCCGCAACGAATCGATGTGGCTCGACGGGGGCCATGCGTATGTTTACTTCGTCTACGGCATGCACTGGTGCCTCAACATCGTAGCAGAGCGAGAGGGGGTTCCCACGGCCTGCCTCATACGTGGCCTCGAGCCTCTCGAGGGCCTCGACGAGATGAGGCCCCGGCGAGGTGGTCGACAGGATTCCGAGCTCTGCTCCGGCCCGGCCAAGCTGACGCAGGCGTTGGCCATCGACCGCGCTTTCGATGGTACCGATCTGGTCACGAGCGACGAGCTCTACCTCGTGCGAGGAAATGTCGTTTCGCCCCGCCGGATCGAGAGGTCACCCCGAATCGGAGTCGCCTACGCGGGTGAGTGGGCGGCCAAGCCGCTGCGCTTCGTCATTCGCCCGAGCTGAGCTCCGGTACTTGCCCGATTGTTCCTCAGCGCTTCAAAACGCGCTTTGCGGCGTTGTACCCGCACGCCCCGGTGATGCCACCGCCAGGATGGGTGGCGGCTCCGCAAAGATACAGGCCTTCGATCGGGGACTCGTAGCGGGACCAGCCGGGCACGGGGCGCATGAGGAACATCTGATCGAGCGCCATCTCGCCCTGGTGCCAGTTTCCCTCGGGAAGGCCGAGCCTCTCCTCGTAGTCAGAAGGCATCCAGAGATCTTTGGCCACGATGCTCGTCTTCAATCCGGGTGCCGCCTCCTCGAGCCTTTCCAGAATTCGTGCCTCGACCTCGCTTCGGTCGCTCGAGGCGAACGGAACGTACTGCGCGGTTACACTCAAACTCTGATTCGACGCGAAACATCGGAGCCACGGTCGTTTCGAGAGCTGGCCGTATTTGGACGCATCGTAGGCTCGCTCGAAGTCGTCGAGGCTCTCTCCTACCACCACCAGGCGGGCGTCACCGCAGGGGAATCGCACGGGTTCCGAAAGCGCGAGGTTCAGCTTGGCGGTGACGCCGCGGTAGCGTATCGCCCCGACTTCGGCGACGAAGCTCGCAGGAAGCTCGCTCGGGTGCACGAGCTTCTCGAACGTCGTCCTCGCCGCAAGGCCCGAGAGAACCAGGTCCGCCGGAATCTCTTCCCCGCTTTCGAGCGCGACACCTCGAGCCCTTCCGCCTTCGACCAGGATGCGGGCGACGGCCGCATCGGTACGAACCTTCGCACCGCAGGCGGCGAGGAGCTGTTCGGACAGATCGGCCGCGACCCCCGGTCGGCCAAGTCTCTGGTAGAGAAAGAGAGCCGCGGTCCCCGCCGAGCGCGGTCCGAGGCACACGCCCTCGACGGCAGCAGCGCCCAACGTAGCTTTGAGCCGGTCGTTCTCGAACCACTCGTCGAGGAAGTCGGCGAGGGACATGGGAGCGATGCGCAACAGTTCATGCATCGCGCGCGTGCCGAGCTGGCGAAAGCCCCAGCCGAGCTTGAGAAGCTCGACGAGGTCCGAGCCCGACTCGATGCGCGGTTCGGGCGCAGGTTTGGAGAGCAAAGGTCTCAGAAAGTCGCAGAGCTTTTCGACCAGCGCCTCGAATCGAGGATAGGCCTCGGCGTCTTTCCGCGAAAGAGCTTTGATCTGCTCGGCGCTCTTCGCCGGATCCGCGAAGAGAACGAGCCCCGAGGCGTTGGCCACGACGGGGTCCAACGGCTGGACGCGAATCCCGAGGTCTTTCGCCACCTGCGGTAACAGCAAGCCGACGTTGTCGGGTCCGACCGTCGCCCGACGACCCGGCGCGAACTCGTGAGTGGCCGCCAAGCCTCCGACCCGGTTCTGTTTCTCGAGAACGAGTACGTCGAGCCCCCCTTTGACGAGATACGAGGCCGCCGTCAGCCCATTGACCCCGGAGCCGATTACGATCGCCCGGGTCACGAGGCAGCCTTCAGCATCTCGATGGCGGCGAGCTTGCCGGGAGCGCCCATCACCCCTCCTCCCGGGTGGGCGCCCGAGCCCGCGAGGTAAAGGCCCTGAAGCGGGGTCTTGAACTGGGCCCAGCCGGCGACCGGTCTGAGGAAGAAGAGCTGATCGAGCGTGAGCTCACCGTGAAAGATGTTCCCTTCGGTGAGCCCGATCGTGCGTTCCATGTCCCAGGGCGAGACCACCTGGCGGCCGATAATGGAGCGTCTCAGGTTGGGCGCGTACTCCGAGAGGGTATCGACCACGGCGTCGCCGAAGGCCTCGCGCTTTTCCTCCCAGGTTGCCCCTTTGATGTGGTAGGGCGCGTACTGAACGAAGATGGACATGACGTGCTTTCCCGGAGGGGCCATCGATGGATCGATGGTTGATGGGATCAAGATATCCAGGTAGGGATGGCTCGAGAACGTCCCGTACTTCGCCTCGTCGTAGGCGCGCTCGATATATTCCATGCTCGGGCTTATCGAGATCGAGCCCCGAAGGTGCGGGCCATCTCCGGGAAGACAGGTGAAGTCGGGAAGCTCGCTCAAGGCGAGGTTCACCTTGCCCGAGGAGCCACGGATCTTGAACCGGCGCACGTCGGCAACGAAGTCCGACGGAAGGGCACTCTCGTCGATGAGGTTCAGGAACGTCCGCTTGGGGTCGAGGCTCGAGGCGATCTGACTCGCTTCGATCTCCTCACCCGACTCGAGGACGACGCCGGTTGCCCGGCCGTTCTTCGAAACGATCTTCGCGACCCCCGCCTCGGTTCGGATCTCCGCACCCAGGCTTCGCGCTGCCGAGGCGAGCGAGCCGGAGACGGCACCCATCCCCCCGCGAGCGAAACCCCAGGAGCGCGAGACGCCGTCGATCTCGCCCATATAATGATGTAGCAGAACGTAGGCCGACCCGGGAGAGCGCGGCGAGAGAAACGTTCCGATGATGCCGCTTGCCGACATCGTGGCCTTCAACGGATCGCACTCGAACCAGCGGTCGAGGTAATCCGCGGCGCTTGCGGTCATCAGTCGCACGAGATCGTAAAGGCGCCGGTTCCCGAGGCCGCGGAAGTGTTGCGCGAGTCGGTTGAGGCCCGCCAGGTCCGACGGCCTCATCGAGCTCGGCTCGGGCGGGCGCATCATGAGCAGGTCCCGGACGGCCCGAGCCATGTGGTGCATGTGAAGGCCGAACCGGGAGTAGGCATCCCCGTCTTTTCTCGAGAACTTCGCAATCTCCTGGCGAGTCTTTTCGGCATCGTGCCAGCGGGCGAGGTAGCGTCCGTCGGGAAGCGGCGTGAACGTGCCGTCGAGGGCGAGGAGCTGGAGGCCGTGTTTTGGAAGCTCGAGCTCCTCGATGATCTCGGGTCTCAACAGGCTCACGACATACGAGAAGACGGAGAATTTGAATCCGGGAACGATCTCTTCCGTAACCGTCGCACCCCCGATGACGTCGCGCTTTTCGAGTACCAGGACTTTCTTGCCCGCTCGGGCGAGGTAGGCAGCGTTCACCAGCCCGTTGTGCCCCGCCCCGAGCACCACGGCGTCATACTTGGTGGTTGCCATATTGTGGGACACTATATTGCAATGTGGACAGAACGCAAAGTACACTGATTCATGGCGATCGGGACTCCCTTCCATTCACGAACGGCGCCGCTTTGCACGAGCCTCAGGTGGAAGCAGTGGTCCGGCTACTTCGTCGCCGTAGTCTACGACGACTTCCACGACCCGGAGTACCACGCGATTCGAAGTGGGGCCGGTCTCATCGACGTCTCCCCTCTGTTCAAGTACGACATCCGCGGACCCGATGCGGAGCGGCTCGTCGACCGGGTCATCACCCGCGATGCAACCAAGTGCCAGGTCGGCCAGGTTCTCTATGCCGCGTGGTGCGACGACGAAGGGAAGATCCTTCAAGACGGCTGCTTCCAGAGGCTCGATAAGGACTTTTTCCGGGCGACCGCGGCGGAGCAGGCGCTTTCCTGGTTCACCCTCAATGCCGAGGGCATGAACGTGTCGATCGAGGACGTCTCCGAGAGCTACGGGGCACTCGCGCTTCAGGGCCCACGTTCGCGGGAGATCCTCCAATCCATCTCGACCGAGGACCTCACGAAGCTTCGCTTCTTCCGCCTCGCCCGCACCGAGCTTCGAGGCGTCCCCGTGGTCGTGAGCCGCACCGGCTACACGGGAGATCTGGGCTACGAGATCTGGGTGGAGGCCGAGAGGGCCGAGAGCATCTGGGACGCGCTCATGGACGCCGGAGAGGGGCTCGGTATCGAGCCCGCGGGCATGGGCGCGCTCGACCGAACCCGAGTCGAAGCCGGCTTTCCACTGATCGACGTCGACTTCTGGAATGCGGAAAAGACGTTCATCGAGAGCCAGAAGTCCACGCCCTACGAGATCAACATGGGCTGGGCGGTGAACTTCAATAAAGGACCCTTCGTCGGGAAGCGAGCCCTCGCCGAGGCCAACGCGCGGGGAATGGAGCGTTTCTTCGTCGGTCTCGAAGTCCCGTTCAAGGAGATCGAACGGCTGTATGCGCTCGAGGGCCTCGCTCCTCAGCTATCGAACGAGGCCTCGCGCCTGGGCGTTCCGGTCTACGCGGACGGACGGCAGGTGGGAAAGGCCACGACCACCTGCTGGTCCACTCTTCTCAAGAAGTACATCGCTCTGGCCACCGTCGATAAGGGTCACGAGAAGCCGGAAACGCCGCTCCAGGTCGAGTTCACCGTGGAATATGTGAGACGTCGAGCAAGTGCCAAGGTCACGGGGCTTCCCTTCTTCGACCCCGAGAGAAAACGGAGCGTACCGTGAGGGCCGGTCTCGCGATTCTCGACGAGGCTCTGGTCGAGCGGATCGTCGACGAGGCGCTATCGGTTCTCGAGAAGACCGGAGTTCTGGTCGAGCAGCAAGAGGCTTTCGACCGCCTCGTCGCCTGCGGATTCGTGGGAAACGCCGACAGCCGCCGGATCACGTTTCCGCGCAAGACGGTGCTCGATGCGATCGATTCCGCTCCCTCGTCTCTGACGCTTCACGACCGCGACGGCAATCCCTACGCCACCCTCGAAGGCGACCGGGTGCACTTCGTGCCGGCTTCCTCCGCACTCCGTATTCTCGATCGAAAGACGGAGGAGGTGCGGGAAGGAAGCTCGAAGGACTTCGTCGAGTACGTCAAGATCGCCGACGGTCTGAAGCACATCGCGTATTTGTCGACCGCCTTCATTCCCCGGGACGTGCCTCAGGACATTGCCGATGCCTGGCGGCTCTACATGGTGCTCGCCTTCTCGAAGC
>DASPGQ010000492.1 GCA_035620555.1 Vicinamibacteria bacterium | reverse complement strand
AGCGGTGAAACGGAACCCCTCTCAGTCGCTTTTGATGACCGCCATCGGGAGCGACCTCGAAGATCCGGCTCTTGGCGGACGAACGCCTGCAGGGCAAACGCGATGGAAGACGTGCCGAGACCCGAAAAGCCTCGGGTCGGTGGGAGGAGTCGATAACCGAGGCTTCAGCGACGACCGCGAAACCCCCCGCCGCCGCCGCGACCGCCGCGCTCTTCTTTCGGCCTGGCTTCGCTAACGTTCAAAGTGCGGCCTTCGAACTCCTTGCGGTTCAAAGCATCGATTGCGGCGATCGCCTCGCCCCGCTCGGGCATGGAAACGAAGGCGAATCCGCGCGGCCTTCCCGTGTCCCGATCCGTCACGATGTGCACGTCCTCGACGTTCCCATGCTGAGCGAACAGGTCGCGCAACCCAGCCTCAGTCGTGCTGTAACTGAGATTACCGACATAGATTTTCAACGAACAACCTCCAACCACTGAGGCTCACTGAGTCGCTGGAGGCTTCTCGTGGGCTCACAGGGACACTCACCACCAGACCATTCTGGCGGCGATTAGTATACCGCGACTCTTTTTGTGTTTCCACAGGGATTAGACCGCCCAACGACTGCTGAAACTCTGAAACGCCGAAGGTCGCAACCTGCACTTTCGGGGACTGCGGACGGGGATCCGAGGGCGAATCCGCGGCCCGAATGGGCGTCTGTTCGTGCTCCGGACCCGAGGTCGGGGATCGGATAAACTGGGCGTTTCTTTCCACGCGGAGATCGACCGAACTCGAGAAAGGACAAAAATGAGATTCACGACTCTTCTTCTCGCCTTGTTTGCTTCCGGAGCGGGCGCCCAGACGATCGAGCGCATCAACCCCGAGGGGATGACCCAGCCTACGGCGTACCACCACCTGGTTCGAGCTGGGAATCTGCTGTTCATCGCCGGACAGGTTGCTCTCGACGGTGAGGGAACGCTCGTCGGCGCCGCCGATATGCGGGCGCAGGTGCGACAGGTGCTCGAGAATCTCAAGACGGTGCTCGCTTCTCAGAATGCGGATTTCTCCAACATCGTGAAGATCAACATTTTCACGACTGATATCGATGCCTTTCGTGAGGCGGCCGATGTCCGGGCGACGTACTTCCAAGGAAACCCGCCGGCGAGCACACTCGTCCAGATCGAGCGCCTGGCGCAACCCGAGTTTCTCGTGGAGATCGAGGCGATCGCGGTAGTTGGCGAATAGGGCGGGCCTACCAGGCGTTCAACATCTGCCGATATCCGTCCCTCGCCAGTGGGGAGAAATCCGTGCGTAAGGCTCTCACGCCGGGAGATGGGCTGCATCGGCCCGTTGTCAAGACGTGGAGCGCCTCGGCGAGCGAGTCCTCGTCCGGATGACCGAGAGGCCGGCCGAGCTGGTCCGCGGCTTCACAATCGGCAGGTATGCCGTCGAAGAAGCCGCCCTCGCCGCGAGCGTTCTTGTTCTCGAAGGACACGGGAAAGAGCACCTTGTCACACAGGTCGAAGCCGTACTGACCGACGGGCTTCCCGAAGGTCCGCTCGCCGACGACGGTGACCGGAACGAAGGGTCGGAGGCCATTGATCAGAAGCTCGCTCGAGGACGCCGAAGCTCGCGTGGTGATGACGACGACCCGAGGCAGATCGAGCGTTGCCTCGGGATCTTCGAACCGGATGGTCCGGTTCCGAAACGTGTTCTTGTCGTTGTGCACGAGCTCGACGAACACCTGGGTCGAGGTCCTGAACCCGCCGATGAGCCCGCCCAGGTGGCGTGCCACGTCGATGAGTCCGCCGCCGTTGTAGCGCAAGTCGAGCACGATGTCGGTCACGCCCGCGGACCCCAGCTCGGTGAAGGCCTGATCGAGAGCTGCGATGGATGGCTCGACGAAGTTCCTCAAGTGGACATACCCAACCGGGAGGCCAGAGGCGTCGAGAATAGCGGTCTGAGAAACCGTCGGTATCGTCACGAGGCGTTTGGTAACCGTGGCCGTCTCTTCGCGGCCCCTCGGGGTCCGCCAAGAAAGCTCGAGCGTATAGCCGATCTCGCTCGGTCCGAGAGCCTCGTCGAGCCCGCCGTTGGTGAGAAGGTCCTCGATGCTTCGTCCCGCGATAGCAGTCAGGAAATCCCCCCGTGCGAGCCCGGACTCCGAGGCGGGACTGTCGGGAAAGACCTGACTCACTCGGAGCTCGAGAGGACCGGTCTGCCGCATCGAGAAGCCAATCCCGATGAACTGGCTCGAGGAGAAGAAGGCCTCGGTCGCCTGCCTCGAAGAAACGTAGCTGAAGCTCGCGTCGAGCGGCCTGAAACGTACGGCATCGAGGTAAGCCTCGGGCGAGTCGAATAGAGCTGGGTCCAGGTCAGGGAGCTCCCGATACCATAGATAGAACTCGTCCAGAATCGTGCGCACCTGCGTGTTCTGGCCGATGATGGAACAGTCCGTCTGAGACGAGGCAGGAGACGCGAACGCCAGCAGCAGTCCTAGTATCGCACCCGATTGGAAACGGCAGGCCATGAGATTGGACCAGGATCAGGATACCCCTTTTTTGCCACCCGGAGAAGGCCGAGGACGGCGTTACAATGGCGGTGGAATGATCGCGCTGCTCGTTGCCGCCATGGTGTCGAGCCCGATTCCATCCGAATCCAGACAGCTCGTTCTCGTGCTCACCCCCGCGGCCGATTCCACTTCGGGCGTACTCTTTCGATTTCAACGCAGTCGCGCTGCCCGGGAGTGGGTGAGGGTCGGAGAGAGCTGGCCCATCGTCGTCGGCGAGCGAGGTCTCGCCGCCGGTCTCGGCCTCCATCGCGGAATTCTCCCGGGGCTTCCCGTCAAGACCGAGGGCGACGGCAGGAGCCCGGCCGGTGTGTTCGACCTCGTGGAGGCTTTTGGGTTCGACCGACCCGACTCCAGCTTGCGGATGCCCTATCTGCAGCTGACCGAAACGGTCGAATGCGTCGACGACCCTGAATCCGTCGATTACGCCCGTATCACTCAACGAAGATCCTCGTCCGATTGGCATTCGTCGGAACGGATGCGCGAGATCCCGGGCTACGTTTGGGGGATCGTCGTCGGCCACAACGCGAATCGGAAGAAGGGCGCCGGGTCTTGTATCTTTCTCCACGCTTGGTCTTCGCCAAGCGGAAAGACAGCCGGCTGCACGGCCATGGAATCGAGCCGAATCCACGAGCTGGTCAACTGGCTCGACGAGAGAGCTGCGCCGGTTCTCGTTCAGCTCCCCGAGGACCTCCATCAAGATCTCAAGCTCGCCTGGGAGCTCCCCGAGTAGTCCCCAACCTACGGCAATCCCCGTATTTCGGCGCCTCAGGCGTGATTGTCTACTTCTCGTTATCCGCATGGAGATTCTGTTCGTTCTCCT
>DASPGQ010000491.1 GCA_035620555.1 Vicinamibacteria bacterium | reverse complement strand
GAGTGGACGACCTTGAACATCAACGTGGCCGCCAGGGCAAAGAGGACTGCCGTCTCCGGTGGCATGGCGCGAAAACGACCCAATGGGACGAGCGCCAAAATGCCCGCGAGGGCAAGACCGATGAGAAAATCCGATTGGGCGATATGAGCGGCTCGCTCCGGCCCCGACGTCGCCCGCTCGAGGAGAGTCTGCAGGGTCCGATCGACCTCCGCAAGCGCACCGGGCGCGACGGCAACGCGCGGTTCGCCCCACACGGCTCGAATGCGGGAGCTCCACAGCGCTACCCCTCGCCCTCTCGAAGGAGAGGCGCGGAGGGTCAGCGACACGTCGTTTCCCCCGAAACCCGCGAGATCGACCCGCGCATCGTGCCATCGATTCGCCTCGGCGACGGTTCGATCGTCGGCAAGCACCGTCACCGTCTCGCCCCCGACTCTGACGTCGACGCTGAACGAAACGTGGGCGCGACGGACTTCCTGCATCATGATCATCGCGGTCGAGAGCTCGAGGGTGGCGCCCGGCGGAAGGTGAACGTCGAAAGTGAGCTCGGAAGGAAAAGGCGGCGTAAGCGCACGCCGTTTGTCTCCGGAAAGCGTGATCTCGGAGCGCAGCTCGCGGTCGTCGGAGAACACCGCGTAAGCCCCGTTCGGAGCATGGAGCTTGGCCTCGGCGGCTAAATCGACCAGGAAGAGGCCGCGCGGGAGTCGGGCGATGAGATAAATCGCGCCACCGAGCGCGACGGCCAGGAGCACGAGTCCCCCGAAGCGCTTCAGGACGTCTCCTCTGAGCGCAGCACAATCTCGACCAGATCGTGGCGTCTCGTTCGACCCCGGCTCGGATCGGACACCGTAATCGTGGGTCTTCCGGCGAGCCGGGAGTCGGGTGGCAACGTAACCGTGATCGAGCCGGGGAGATCGCGTCGGATGACGGATACGGGAGTATCACCAACGAGAACCGTCGTCGATTCCGTCAGTCCCGCCCCGGACAGGTGAATCTCCTTGGGGCCGTCGAGCACGAGCCGGGCGGGCTCCACTTCGATGACGCGGGGCACCGTGAGTCGAGGCGAACGATACACATGCTCGGAGATAGCCCGGGGCCGGGAGCGCGCGAATCTCTCGAGATCGCTCATGTTTCGAGCCCAGAGGGCCGTATGGGCCTCGGAAAAACCCTCGCGGACTTCGGCGCTCACGCCGGCCGCCAATGTTGCCCGTAGCGTCGCGATCCGCTCGAGGACGTGGTCGGGAGACAAAGTGCCTCTCAGGTGTTCTTCGAAACGGTCGAGAAAGAGCTCTTGATAGCGGACGTTTCGAAGCAGCGACTCCAGAAGCTCGCTGATTCCGACTTCGCCTCTCGTGACCGCGCGCTCGAAGGTATCGAGATCGGAGCTCTCCGTGTGGAGGCCGAGCGCCATCTCCGCGTCCCAGATGAGAAAGATCCACTTGCCGCCTCGAGGGCGCGCGGCGACGTAGTTCTTGTGCGGCCAGTCGTTGTTCTGGGCCCAGATGTTGAGAATCATGTAGTCGGTGAAGCTCTCGATATCGATCATCTCCGAGGCACGTTCGTAGGCACGGTCGTCCGTGAGATCCCTACGGGCGACGCTCTCGAGGAGCTCGTCCCAGCTCCTCGCCGTGGCCTCGTCCAACGCTCCGTCGCGCCAGATGTCCCACTCGAGACCGCCCGCGTGAGTCGAGAAGAAGTCCCGATCGATGCGCTCGGCGACGTTGTAGACGCCGTGGTACTTGCGATTCACGTACAGCTCGTACCAAGCCCCGTGGGACGCCACGTGTCCCATGTCCTCGTGCAACTGACGCAGGAGCTGGTCGCGCACATAGGTGGCGCGCCGCTGCTTTCGGAACGCGTCGTCGTTTCCCGCCCTCAGAACCACCCGTTCGAGGTCGGGGTGGCCGGGGATGAGTGGATACGCAAGCCTTCCCTTTCCGTACTGGTCGCGAAAGTGCAACCGGTACGATTTCTTCGTTTCCCAGGGACCGAAGCGCCCGGTGTTGCCGTGAAGTCGAAGCCCCGCGGTCGAAGAGTGAGCGCGACTCCCGTCGGCCTCGAATACCTCGACGACGGCGGTTCGCTCCGAAAGGATCCCCCGTTCACGCGCGCGCATGTGGACCTGTCGGAAATGCGAGGGATCCATGGTCAGGGCGACGGCGGGCAGACCGTGCGAAGGCCGATGGAAAAAATAACTGTGGGTCTCCACTCCACTGACGCGATCGCGGTTGCGAAAGGCGGCCGCGCGAACGACCTTGCTGCCTTCGTCAGGCACGAGGGTGACCGGACCGGCATAAAGGACGCTCTCCGGCCCCGGCGGCGACCAGTCCGTCGTGTAGCGAATCTCGAAGTCGTCGGTGGGGAGCTCCATCGACAGATCGACGTCGAGGCGCTGGTCATAGAATCCGCCGTCGGGGTTCATGCGCGGACGAGAGGATATCGGCGTGGAGGACGAGAGTCCCCGATTGGTCGATCCCGGCGTCGGCGTGAGGAAGTAATGGAACCGACCGGTTCCATCGGGATCACGGCCATAGGACCGGTCATCCGTTTGACGCGGCAGGGCAACGGCATCGGACGTCTCCTCATCCGGCCCGGTGAGCACGACGAGCTGTGAGCGCGGCCTCAGGTCGAAGTTGGCATGCATCCCGCGATTCTTTCCCGAGGCATGCACGAGCACACGGTCACCCGGTCGAAGGACGGCCCGAGGCAGGGGCCATTTTCGCGGCAGCGTGGCGTCGTCGCTCAGAGCGAATCCGCCGAGGTCCACTTCGTCCCCGCCGGCGTTCAGGAGCTCGATCCAGGCGGACCGGTTGCCATCCTCGTCCAGAGTCGTCGATCGGTTGATGAGAAGAATCTCGTTGATCACGACGGAACGCGTCGTGTTCGGATCGACCTCCATCCACCACGAGAGCCCCCCCGAGCCGAGTATCAGAAGACCCAGCGGCCATCGTTTCACTGCAGGGTCTCCAGGTCCACGTAAGAGACCTGAAACTGAGGGAGCTTCTCTTTCAAGTAAGACACCAGATCGTTCGCATCCTGAGCGTCGGTCAGCGATACGGTCGCGCGGAATTGAACCTGACCATCCTCGAGATCGAAACGTTGCACCCGGAGCCGTCTGGTGCGCTTTTCCAGCATACTGACTACGTCTTCCTGTGACGCGTCGAAGAAACGCTTGGCTTCCCCCGAGACGGTGAGCAACAGGTTGTGTCGGGCCGAACGCCCCTTTCGGAGAGAATTGGCGACGACGAACAGCGTGACGACGGCGACCGACGAGGCAGTCAACAGGGTCAATTCCGCCCCGAGCCCCACCCCGATCCCGATGCATAGGAAGAGGTAGACCAGCTCCTCGGGGTTCTTGATTGCCGTGCGAAATCTCACGATCGACAGGGCACCCACTAGACCGAGAGACAGAGCCAGCGACGATTTGACCACGAAGATGATGACGACGGTAATCGCCGTCAACAACGGGAAGAGATCGGCGAAGCCCTCGCGTTTCGTCAAGGACGACGAAAAGCGCCGGTACAGCTCACGAACGTAGAGCCCAAGCGCACCACCAACGAGGGTGTGCATCGCGCATCGGACCGCGAGTGCGGTGTTGGCGTCGAGCCCCGCCAGCCAATTTTGAAAACCAGAAAACATGGATGACATGCCCCGTTTCGGGCCAAGAATGGGATTCTAGCTAAACGGTGCCACGGAGCAAATCGGGCCCGTCAATAGAGGACGGTGTGCTCCCCGCGTTCGCGAATGAGCCGTTCGTAGTGCTCGACCAAGAGGTCCCGCCGTCCGAGGACGGAATCGATCTCTTTCTCCGTCAGGTGTTCTTCCACGGTCCGCGAGAGCTCTTCGAGACTCAGCATCCGAAGCCGTTCGAGCACCTCTCGCGAGCACCGTTCCAATCCCGCGGTGTTCTCGAGCTTCCGCCAACGCCGGAAAGCGCGGCTGAAATCGATCATCCAGAGATGCCAATCTCGCGTCACCAGCAAGTTTCCACGATTCCGATCCGTGTCGAATACGAGCTGACCGAAGAGTCGCACCTTGAAGATCTGCTCGCTCCAGAGGTTCGGGTCCGGCGCCTTCAAGCCGCGGTCGATGAGCTCCTGCTCGTTCATCCAAACTTCGTCCACCCACCAGGTGAGCGCACCGGTCTTGCCCTGCCAATTCCTTTCGACCGAAACGGGCACCATGTCGGCCATGCCCAGGAGCTCGGCCAGGCGATAGGCCGCGATGTTGTAACGATAGGAATCCACGAAATTGACCTCGTACTTGCCGTCGCCGAGGTCTTTCTTCACCGCGCGCTCGTCGACATACTGAAAGCTCGCATCGTGTACGAAACCCTCGCTTTCGAGCGTCAACCGCCACGTATCCGTACTCCCCTCGGAGACCGGCTTCGCGTTCACGACACGGGCCGTTTCCAGGAACTTCGCCTGCTCGAGACGGCTCGGCGGTCCGGGGAGGATGAGAAACAACAGAAGAACGAAAACCGATGGGTTCACGATGAGACACATCGTTGGGCCTCCTCGCTTTCCGCAATCTTAGCCCAAGTCGAATAGTCGTCGTCGGTTCTCTTACCACGTCCTCTCATCGTCTATTGGCAAGAGGGACATCGCCTTTTCGAAGACCTCGTCGACGGAAATGGTCTTCAGGCACTGGTTGTCTCCGTCGCATGGCGAGTTTCGGTGGTTATAGGCGCTCAGGCAGGGCGAGCAGGAGAGCCCCTTGTAGAGACAGACGGAATGCGGATCGAGGCTTCCGTAGAGCACGGGGGTCTCGGGACCGTACAGAATCACGCTCCGAATCGGCGTCTTGGCGGCGAAGTGTCCCGGCCCGCCATCGTTCGTGATCAAAAGCTCCGCGAGATGGAACAGCACCATGACCTCGCGAACGTTTCGCGTGTATCCGGTGAGGTCGATGGCTCGCTCTCTCCCCACGCGATCCTGGATGGCGCGGGCGAGAGGTTTGTCCCCGTCCAGTCCGATGACGCCCACCAGAAGACCGGCCTCGACGAGGCGAGCCGCCAGCTCCTGGAACGAGGAAAGGGGCCAAGCCCGGACAGGAATGAGGCCGCCCCCAGCGTAGAGAAGAACGAGCCTTGCGGTCCGCACCCGCGGGAAATCGCGCTCGAGCCTGTGGCGCATGGCATCGAGCTCTCCGGTGTCAAGGCTCAAGGGCCGCAGGGCCAGGTGGTCTTCGGCCAGGCGCCGCTTGACCGGAGGCACGGAAGAGCTCTCGATCGCCTCGACGAGGGTGAGGAACTGGCGGGCGATGTGGCGATAGGGATTGTAGGGCACGGGCCGGTTGATGAAATCGCCCCGGTAGAGTCCCTCCTGCCGGTGGCGGTGAAATCCGACCCGCACGCGCGCACCACTCAGGCGGGAGAGGATCGCGCTCACCCGGGAGAAGAGCTCGCAATCGATGACCACGTCGAGCTCGAGGCGGCGAAGCCTTCGAACGACGGCAACGGAATCCCTCAAGAACGCCACCAAGGAGTGAGTTCGAAGCGTGTAGACCTCGGTGTCGGGCACGGCGTCGAGGGTGGCGAGCACTTCCCCGTTGTTCCGCGAGACGAGCGCGCAGATTCGAGCTTGGGGGTACTTCCTCTTCAACCGCTGGAACAGAGGATCGGCCAGGACGAGACTGCCCATTTCCGAGAGGAGCACCACGAGGATCGTGCTCGGAGCGCCTTGTCGCTCCGAGGGCGCCGGCAGAAGCGAGAGCAGGCGGCACAGAGGAGCACCGATGAAGCGGTCGATCCTCCGCTGCGTTTCGATTCTCATTGCTTGATCAGGCGGGGAACCCGATAGCGGCGCAGGATCAACTCCTCCCGGACGAGAAGGTCGAGATCGTGCTCGAAGACGATGCGTGCGATTTCGCGAAGCGACTGACGGGAGTTCAGATCGAACCTGCGGGCGACCACTCGATACGGTCCCTCGACCTCCGTGCCCACCGGCCGATGCACGACCACGAGCCGACCTCGTTCCAGGAGTCGGCTCACCGCGTCGGCGTCGGCAGGATCGTAGCCCCTGACCCGGGCGCCGGGAAGAAGAAACCGGTGTCGTTCGTGCCGAGAAACGAACTCGGACGGGACGAAGACGGTGCGGCGTTTCATCAGCTGCACCCGAGCCGGATCGAATCGGCCCCTGGGTCCTTCGAACGGCGCGAGGCCCACGGCGATGGAAACGAACGTGAGAAACACGAGAGCATGGAATCCCTGACGCGCGAGCGCCGGCATCAGGAAGCTGGCCGCCCACAGCGCGACCAGAAGCACGAGAAACGCGATATGCCAGAAGCCATAGCCTCCTTCTTCGGGAAGCAGGTCGCGGTCAATGGCGAGCACCAGTGGAAGCAAAAAGGCGGCCAATGCGAGGCCGGGAAGACTGAACCATCGATACCAATTCAGTGGAAAATTTAGCCATCGCCTGCCGACGAGAATCGCCAGGGCGGGAGTCGTGGGAATCAGATAGTTTCCCTGCCGCTGGCCGGGAATGGTGTAGACGGATAGAAACGCGAGAAAGAAGACGAGCAAAGCTCGCTCCTCGAAGGAAATTCGAGCCCGATTCCGAAAACAGTCGAACAGCATTGCCGCCACCGGCAAGGCGAAAAGCCCGGCGTTGGCGAACGGACCGAGCCAAAACAGGTGGAGAGCGTATGGTCCCTGGAATAGACCCGTCCAGTAGTCGCCGGACGAGAGTTTCTGGAGGTTCTCCCCGACGACGAAGTGATTCACGACCGCCGCGGGATCCGGGTCCAGGAGGGGCCACAGCGCAAAGCCTCCGAGTCCGATCCCCACGACCAACAGGAGTCGCCCGAAGTCGTGACGCAAGCGACCTTCCATCAAAAGGCAGACGGCGAGGGCGAGCCCGACCGGGGCCACGAGGGCGAATGATTTGAAGAGGCAGGCCATCGCGAGGGCGAGCCCCGAGGAGATCCAGGGCAAGACGCTTTCTCGGTCTCCCCGGAAAGCAACCAGGGCGAAGCTCGAGAACGCGCCCAGGGTCTCGGGAAGGTTCGTGAGAAAGGGACGGCCGTATTGAAAGCTGGAATAAAAGCCCAGGAACGTAAGGGCACTGATGACCGCGTGCTTCGGCTCGCTGCGCAGGCGCAAGGTGAGCCAGCCCACGATGAGAGCGGTGAGGAAGGTCACGATGACGATGGGAAAACGGAGCCTCAGGAGAGTCCAGTCACGGCCCCAGTTGCTGGAAGCGATCCCGAGCCAGAAGAGGAGCGGTGGCTTGGTGTTCTCGAGCCCCGGTGGGGTCCTCAGCGGAAGCCATCGTCCGCTCTCGGCGGTCAGTCGCGTAATCTCGATGTAGGGAGCCTCGTCCCCGATGTGGGGGATATAGAAACCACCCAGCGAAACCGCGTAGGCGGTAACCGCCAGCGCCACGGCAGCGGCCCAGGGAAGACGGCTGCTCACTCCACGCGCAGGGCCTCGATGGGATCGACCCGCGTCGCCCTGCGCGCGGGAACATAACTCGCCGCGAGCGCGGCGAGCAGGAGAAGCAGCGAGACGCCGAAGTAAACGAAGGGGTCGAGAGAGCTGACCGCGAAGAGCTGGCCCGAAAGGAGCCTCGCGAGCAGGAGCGAAGCGACCAGCCCGACGAACATACCCGCACCGACGAACGTCATGCTATTCCGCACCACGAGTCCAATCAAATCGGTCGCACCCGCACCCAACGCCATGCGGAGGCCCATCTCCGTCGTGCGTTGAGAAACGGAGTAAGCGATGACGCCGTAGATGCCAACCGATGCGAGCAGCAACGCGGCGCCCGCGAACGCCGCCAGGAGCGTCGTGCTGAGCCGAGGCAGGAACACCCATCGATCGATGGCTTCCTCCATCGTGCTCATGTCGTAGATCGCCTGATCCCCATCGATCTGCCAGATCGTCTCCCGGAGATCGCGAGCGATCTCCTCCGGTGGCCGGCCGGTCCGCAACACGATCGACATGCCGCTGAACACGTTCTGATCGAACGGAAGGTAGAGCTCCGGCCTCGGCTCGGCATCGAGACCGTAGTGATGGACGTCGGCGACTACCCCGACGACCTCGCTCTTGCCATGAGGATTGTCGATGATCTTTCGCATCGGATCTTCACCGGCGAAATAGCGGCGTGCGAGGGTCTCGTTGATCACGACCACGTGCGGAGCGTCCTGGTGATCCCGCTCATCGATGAGCCGCCCGGACAGGAGCGGGATCTTCATCGTCTCGAAATAATCCTCGGTTGCGGCGCGAATGTCCGCCCGCGGCTCCTCGCCGGGCACGGGATTTCTTCCCTCGATGGTGAACGGAAGGGCGAAATCGATGCCGACGGGATGCATCGGAAGAGAGCTCACCGCCGCCGCCGACTCCACGCCCGGCAGCCCGCGAACCCGCTCGAGCGTCCGCGCGAAGAACGACAGGCGGCTTTCCGTGTCTCGGTATCTGGCCTGGGGAAGATAAACCTGCGCGGCGAGAAGCCGTTCGGGACGAAAGCCGGGATCGACGCGCATCATCTCGCGAAAGCTCCGGAGCGTCAGACCGGCACCGACGAGCAGCACGAGGGCCAGCGCAACCTCAGCGGCGACGAGAAGGCCCAGGATCCGTCGGCTCCGCTGTGTCCCGCCGCGCGCGTTCTCACCCAGACTCTCTCGAAGCTCGGGCCGCGATGCTCGAAGCGCGGGCAAGAGTCCGAAAGCGAGTGCCACGAGAATCGAGACACAGGCGGTGAACAGCAGCACGCCGAAGTCGAGCTTCACCTCCGAGAGCCTGGGAATCGTGGTTACCGGAAGATTCCGCACCACACGCATGGAGAGAACCGCCGCGAGCGTACCGAGGCCGGCACCCACCGCGGTCAGAAGCAAGCTTTCGGAAAGGACCTGACGAAACAGCGCGAACCGCCCGGCCCCGAGGGCGGCCAGAAGCGCGATCTCCCTCCGGCGCGTGGTGAGGCGAGCCAACATCAGGTTCGCGATATTCGCGCAGAGGATCAAGAGCAGGAAACCCACCGCACCGAGCAACACCAAAAGCGCGGGTCTCGCCGCCGACACGAGCTGCTCGTGGGCGGACTCGACGACGACACCCCATCCTTGATTCGTATCGGGGTACTCGGCGGCGAGTCGGCTGGCGATCGTCGACATCTCTTCCCGGGCCTGTGCCAGGCCAACGCCGCCGCGCAAACGGCCGACGACGCTGAGCGCCCGTGCCCGACGCGAACGCCCGTGAGCGTCATTCGGGTCGAAGGCGAGCGGGGTCCAGAGCTGGATCTCGTTCCCCGGAGGGAAGACGAAGTCGTCCCCCATCACTCCGACCACGGTATGTTCGACGGAATCGAGCTCGATCGTGCGTCCCACGACGTCGTTTTTCCCACCGAAGTCGCGGCGCCACATCCCCGCGCTGAGGAGCACGACCTTGTCGTGACCGGGAACCGCCTCGTCGGAAGTGAATGTCCTGCCGATTTGCGCCTCGACGCCCAGCACCTCGAACAGATCCGGCGTCGCGCGAAGCGACGGGAGGTCGCGCGGCTCCTCCGCCTTGAACCCGTATCGAACGTGCCTGAAGGCGGCGATCGCTTCGAAAGAAGTCGCACCCTCGCGCCAGTCCTGGAAGTTGGGCGGCGACACGAAATCCGTTCCCCCTTCGGGCTTGCGCTCCCAGAGGACCACGATCTCCTCCGGCGCCTCGTAAGGAAGCGGATTCAAGACGACCGCCTTGACCAGACTGAAAATGGCGGTGTTGGCACCGACGCCGAGAATCAGGGTGGCGAGA
>DASPGQ010000490.1 GCA_035620555.1 Vicinamibacteria bacterium | reverse complement strand
TAACGCCGTGAGGGCATGCCGACGAACGCCTCCTGGCAGCCGTTTATTACGCGCCTGGAATCCTTCTCCGCGAGCTTTCTAGTTCTCCCGATAGGTTTTGACCGGCGGGAGATGTGCGCCGCTGAGATCGCCCGGGAGCGGCTCACCTGCCACCGCGGGCATCCGGATGGTACCGACGCCCTCGATGGTGGCCTCGATCGTCTCGCCGGGCTTCAAGTATCCGCTCCTTGTGCCCTCGGCGAACGCTCCGGACGAGGTGCCGCTCGACGTGCCGCTGTTGAGCACGTCGCCGGGATAGAGCGTGATAATCGACGAGCCGTACTCGATCAGCTCCCAAAGAGAGTGGATCATGTCCCCGGCCTTGGCTTCCTGGACCGTGACCCCATCGATCGTGAGCTGTTGATGCAGGCGCTCCATCGGATCGCCATAGAACTCTTTCGGCACGATCCACGGGCCCATGGGGGCGAAGCTCTGGTGCCCTTTGCCGACCAGCCAGTCCGAGCCCGACCCGAAGCCTCCCGGTGGACGGCCACCGCGGTCGGAGACGTCGATCGACACCACATAACCAAATACGTAGTCCTGGGCCTCGGCGGCCGAAACGTAGCGGGCAGGACGGCCGATCACGGTGCCCAGCTCGACTTCCCAGTCGATCCGATCGCGACCATCGGGAATGACGATCGGCTCTCCCGTTCCGATCACCGCACCCTTCGCCGGCTTGAGGAAGAGGTAGGGGACGCCCCGGTTCTCTTGCCGACGACGATTACTCTCTCGGAGCTCCTCCTCGCTGCAACCCTCGCAAGCGTGGCTGTAGAAGTTCACCGCCGCGTTCAGGATCTTGCCGGGATAGAGAATGGGTGCCAGGGTGCGGACGTCGTCGACATCGTGGATGTATCCCGGCCTTCCGTCTCCCATGAGACGATTGTTCTTCACCGCATCGTTCACGATCTCGTAAATCCGGTACTTGAGGCCGTACCCGTAGCGACCGATCAGCTCGAGCATATCGGCGGGCATCGGCACCCGCGGATAAGCGGGATTCAACTCCAGGGCGGCGTTCGCGGGGTTGAGCTCGATGACGTACCGTTCTTGGAGCACGATGCCCACCGTCGGCCCGGCGTCGATTTGAAAGGTGCCGAGCTTGAAGGGCTCCACCGACTCCATCTGGCTTTGAGCCAGAGCTGCGCCCGCACTCGTCAACGTCATCAACGCGACGGTCATCGCCATGTTTCTCATCGATTCTCCTCCTTGATTAGAAAGACCTAGTCTTGGTGAGCTTTCCGTGGCTGTATCGGCGACCAGCCCGGATAAGGCTCCGAGACGACGCGGTTTCGAAGCGTCCCGAGGTTTCCAATGGAGATCTCGATCGTCTCGCCAGCGGCAAACGGCATCGATGGGCTGGGCACGCCCGTCGAAACGACATCTCCCGGCTCAAGCGTCATCCGCTCGCTGAGGTATGAGATCGACTCCTCGAGCGAGAACGTCAGGAACTTGGTGTTTCCGTTCTTGTGCGGCCATTCGTGACGCGCGCCGTCGACGGTGGCGACGATCTCGAGATTGGCGGGATCGGGCACGTCCTCCGCGAGCGTGATGTACGGCCCGAGAGGCGTGAAGGTATCGAGTCCCTTGCTCATGTTGCTCCCCTGCGAAGTGTGCTCCCCCGCCGGCAAGTCACGCGAGCTCACGTCGTTGAAGTTCGTGAATCCGAAGACGTAGTCCATGACTTCTGACTGCGGGACGAACTTAGCGCGCTTCTTGATGATCACGGCGCATTCCGGTTCGTAGACACCTCGCGTCAGAAGCCCACGCAGGTTGATGTCTGTGTTGTGACCGGTAAGTGACGACGGGGGCTTCAGGAAGAAGCTCGGAAACTCCACATTGTCGTAGTTGCCCGGAGTTCCGTCGGGATTCGGACGCAGATAGGCTCCCGCTCCTCCGAGGACTTTCGATGGATTGGGGATGGGAGGCAGATAGCGGACCCCGGCCGGCGGGTGAAATACACGCGCCGCACCTCCGGGCTCGGTAAAGTTGCCGCTCGCTCTCACTCGGGTGATGGCGTCGTGCACGGTCTTCACCGACCGCACCGACGCGTCACCGGCCTCGATCAGCGAGCGCATGTCGATGGGAATAGGCGCCAGGCCACTCACCTCCGGCGCTCCGGTCTTCGTCAGGTAGAGCACGGCGTTGTGAACATCGACGATGTCTTGTTCTCCGTCTCCGCGGGTCGTGCCGAGTCGCGGACCGCTGTTACCTACCTCGAAAGTCAAGAGCCGGAACGTATTCGTCCCCGGCTGCTGCGCGAGCGAACCGTCGACCTCGAGCATCAGAGGCAAGAACGCGACCGCCGCCACGAGCAGCACGCGAAAGGAAGATTGACGACTTCTTTGGGGTTTCATCGTTGCGATTACCTCTCCTGCCGTGGCTAATTCCTCCGGACGACCGCAGACCCAGGCACGCC
>DASPGQ010000489.1 GCA_035620555.1 Vicinamibacteria bacterium | reverse complement strand
ATGCATGGTTTCGATGGCGCGACCGGGGACGAGGTCTTTGCCTACATTCCCGACGACGCGATGGGGCTGGATCTGGCGGGCGGTGAGATTCCCGGAAGTCGTCACGTCCTGAAGGATCTCGTCGAGCGCCTCGTGGCGGGCAACAACGGCGCCATCAACCACAAGTTCTTCCTGTCGGGTCCTCCGATCGTGAACGACGCGTTTCTCCGTTCCGATTTCTCCGGCGACGACCGTTGGCACACGATGTTGACGTTCGGCCGGGCCCGCGGTGGACGCTTCGTCACCGGGCTCGATGTCACCAACCCGCTGAACCCGTTACTCCGATTCAACAAGGGCAACCGCGAGGGGATTTCGGACCCCGACTCAATTGATCCGACATTGACATACGACGGGCTCGGCGAGACCTGGTCACCGCCGGTCATGGGGAACGTGTTCTCCGACCCGCTCGCGGGTCCCACTCGAATCGACCAATGGGTCGCCTTCTTGGGAGCGGGCTATGGGTGCAACAACGCCAACTTCGAGGGGCATCACCTGTACGCTCTGCGAGTCGAGGACGGTTCGATCTACTACCGCGGCCAGGTCTCCAACAATTCGAGCGCCGCCATTCCGTACAACGCGCTCGTGGCGATGCCGACCCTCTACAACCCTCACCAGGTCGACGTTGCCGACAACAAGGATTACACGACCCGGGTCTACATCGGTGACGTCCAGGGCAACATCTGGAAGCTCGTGACCGATCAGGCGGATCCGGCCAACTGGTCGCTCGTCAAGTTCGCCGAGGTCGGGCTCGACCAGCCCATCACCGCAGCCGTCGCCATCCTGGCCGATGCCAACAACCAGCAGGTGTATGTCATGGCCGGGACCGGCGGCGATACCCGGGTGGATGCCACCACGACGGATTTCAAGCTCGTGGGCTACATCGACAATGACGCCGAAGGGGCCAACACCGCCCAATATCCACTCGGCAGCACCCCATTCTGGGACCAGCCGTTGAATCCCGAGGAGCGGGTCTACGTCACGCCGGTAACGATCGGCCAGGTCGGAGACACCGTGCCGGCCCTCGTGTTCTTCGCCGGATCGAAAGCCGAGTTCGATCCGAACGAATGCAACACCGGCTTCACCAGTACGCTCTACGCCCTCGGCATCGAGAGCGGGCTGGCCGAGGTGGATCTCGACGGCACCGGAGGCGACGACGAGAGCGTGGGCCTCGGGGAGGGGAAAGTCACCGGGATCATGGCCCGCGACGGAAACTTGTACGTTTCCGAAAGCGGCGGTCTGGGCTCGTCCTCAGATATGAAGGTCTTCGGCGACGGGAAGTTCGACGACGAGCTCCCAGCGCATGGGAGCTTCAGCGTCCAGGTGCTGGTGGACAGTTTCCGGGTCTCACCGTTCTAGCTGAGGGCAGAGACCTTCGAATGTGGCATGCCACCTGCCCGGTGGCCCGACCTCGGGCCCCCGGGC
Source organism: Vicinamibacteria bacterium (assembly GCA_035620555.1). Classification (NCBI taxonomy): domain Bacteria; kingdom Pseudomonadati; phylum Acidobacteriota; class Vicinamibacteria; species Vicinamibacteria bacterium. The sequence continues at coordinate 781 of DASPGQ010000489.1, read as the reverse complement.
GGGGCTGTCGCATTTGGGGGGAAAAACGGGTAGTCTAGAACGGAAGACGGACCAGGCCCGGGAGGCATTTATGACGACACCTCAGTCCCGCACCGGTCGCGGCACCAAACCCAGGGTCCGCGCGGGAAAGAAGGCGATGAAACGGTGCCCGTCGTGTGGAGCCAAGAACAAGGCCAGCTTCGAGTATTGCGTACGATGCGCCGAGCCTCTCGACGAGACGGCCCCCGATAGCGCGTTTTCCCAAGGGCGGGCTCTGCAGGCGAAGCTCTTCACCGCGGCGGTGCTGGCGATTGGCGGACTCGTGCTCTTCATTTTGATCCGCGGCCTGGTGGAAAGCGTCTCGCCACCGCAATCCGCCGTCCAGACCGCGCCTCGGCCTAAACCACCCCCTCACGTGCCGTCCGTCGAGCCGCTGCCCCAGATCGAGACCAAGGAGGTGCTCTCGGAGCTCTCCGAGGCGGTTGCCGCGTTCAACGAGGGAGATTACCGGATCGCCGTCGCGGTGCTACAGGGGGTCGTTCGCGAGCTTCCGGAGAACCCGACCGTTCACCAGTATCTCGGACTCTCCTACTATCAGATGGGACGGTACGAGGATGCGATGAGCTCGCTCGAAGAAGCTCGTGCGCTGCGTCCGAGCTCTTTCGAGCTCCTGGACCACTACGTGACCGCCGCCAAGAAGAGCGGTGACGTAAGAGCGGGCGTCGAGGCGTTGAACCAGTTCGTGAACAGCTATCCCGAGGAGCTCGAAGCGAGGCTCGAGCTCTCTCGGCTCGCGAGGGAG
>DASPGQ010000488.1 GCA_035620555.1 Vicinamibacteria bacterium | reverse complement strand
TGGCGGCCTTCTGCTGTACCACAGAGATGACGGCCGTTCGCTCCGAAAGGACTGGATTCGGCCAACCCTGAGAAACCTGAACTTGATCTGGAAGTCTCCGGTGGCGCTCCTGACCCGGGATCAGCTCTTTTCGGTCACCGGCACGCAGTACAAGAGCGAAGAGGTCAAGCCGTCGTCGTTCGAAGAGGTCGTGGAAAAAATGAGAAAAGGAGAAAAGCTGTTGAGAGGAAACTGAAGTCAGGTCTCTCGAGTTACCCAGGCAATGAAAGGGGGGTACATCATGGACCTTCGCAACTTTCTAGGTGGAAGCAAACCTCGCAATCTCAGGTTCTCCGAGTTCATCGAATGCTTCCTCGCCGATCCCCAGGGATGTCTGCGAACCAGCTCGACGCTGATCGCCGAGGCCATTCACCATTTCGGGTTCGAGATCGTCGTGCGAAGCGGCGAGCCGGCGGTGAGCTACAACCTTTTTAAGGATCCTTTCTCCTCGGGGACTAACGCCGTTTTCGGTCAGGAATACTGCATCAAACAGATCGTCAACGTGATCGATTCGGTCGGTAAAGAATCGAGTCCTCAACGCGGCATCGTTCTCGTCGGGCCCCCGGCGTCGGGGAAGACCAATATCGTCGATCTGGTTAGTCTCGCACTCGAAGAATATTCCAAACACGCGGACGTTCGTCTCTACTCGTTCTACTTCCGTTTCGAGAACAAAGGTCGAGTGGTGGAGTTCCGACCGAAGTTCCGACACAATCCGATTCTCCTCTTGCCCACGAGCCTTCAGCTCGAGGACAAGACGACCCATCCCCGCCAGGAGTTCTTCGAGCTGGTCAATAGCGAGCGGGCCCCTCAGCCTCGCGTGGTCTTTCCCACGTTCTACCAGAACGCGAGCGTCGACAAGCGCAGTCTCGACATCATCGAGAAGCTCATGCAGAACCCGCGAAACTCGGGAAAGACCCTGTATGACATTCTCGAGGAGTACGTGCGGGTCGAGGAGCTCGACTTCTCGAACGCGCAGGCGAAGGGCATTGCCAATATCGACGACATGCGTCAACTGAAAGTCGTGGTCCGGCCAGTGAATCTGGGAAAGGACCACCGCGCCGTGGTCAACGACCATCTTCCCGGCGCTTATCTCTTCCAGTACGAGGGGGCGATGGTGGCGGCAAACCGAGGCCTTCTCCACATCCATGACGCATTCGGGGGAGAAGACGACCGCGGCGGAAGCGAAGAGGCCTACAAGCCTCTGCTGATGCTGCTCGGCAGCGGAAAAGCGTCCATCGAATCGACCCAGACCACCATCGACACCACCGTGCTCGCCACGACGAACCTGGAGGAGATGACGCGGCTCGAGCGGCAACTGACGTCGTCGAAGCTTCTCGACCGTATCGAAGAGATATCGGTGAACTATCTCCTCGACGCCCACTCGGAGATGGATATTCTCAAGCGGGACATGGCCAACCTGCGCGAAAAGTATGACGTCGATCCCAACCTCCTGCGAATCGCGACTTACTTCTCGGTGCTCAGCCGGCTTCTTCCTCCCGCGAAAGTGCCGCCTCTTGCGAGCTGGAGCGACGCCAAGAAGACCCTGTACTACAACATCACGCCCGAGCAGAAGCTGTTCATCTATTCGGCCCAGCCGGGAGACCCGGTGGCGACCATCAAGAAGCTTCCCGAGTGGCATCCGTTCCGCAGCGAGCTCATTCGGCTGGGGCTGGACATACTCCAGCTCGACCGCTACGAGCACTTGATCGCCCGCCAGCCCGATCGCATCAACCTGGAACATTGCGGGGTGTTCACCGCGGAGCAATTGAAGCTGGTCGACGACGACTTCATGCGGGCCCTATGGAGCGAGCACTACCCTTACGAGGGACGGCATGGCATCTCCGTCCGGCAGCTTCAGAACTTGATGCGGGACACGATTGCGAACTCGAACGGCCTTCGGATCCACGTGGGGACGTTCTTCAGTCGATTGAAGAAGACGCTCGCGGAAGGACCCGCCCTTCATCGTTGGCTCGCTATGGACGAAAAGTTCCGCAAGGACCGGCAGGGCCCACCGATGCGCTCCATTGGCGAAACGACGTTCGAGGAGGGGGAAGGGGACTACGGTGATTTCGCCGGATTGGTGAGAGTGGCCCAGGCCATCTATCACGACATCGTGCGGCGCGAGATCACCGTCGCCACCGTCAACCGGGATCCGCAGGAGATCGCGCTGGATCTGCGAAAGTATCTGCAGCATGTCCTGCTGCAGCGTGCGCGTGAGAACAGCGCCTTCGCGCACATCATGATCCGCCGTTTCACTTACTTCGATCCGGTCACTGGCGCCAAGGTCGATGAGGCCGATCCCAAATACATGAGCTCGATCGAGCGCATACTCGCGCCCGGGATACTGCCCGACGTCTACCGTCGGGAGATCGCGGAGCGCTTCCTGGACATGAACGACACGGGAGAGGTCGCCCTGGAGGAGGGGAAGTCGGTCGTCAGCTCGCGAAGGGACAACTTCCTTACGTGCTTCGGACAGGAGTACGAGAGGCTGCTCTCTCACCGTCGGACGATCGGCGACGTGGACCCGGAGGCCTTGCGCGACGCCGTCTTTCAGAAGCGCATGAACCCCCAGAAGTATGATGCCTTCGACGAGAAGCTGCGAAAGTATGCGGAAGAGATCCTCCTCAACCTGAACCGCCGCTTCGGCTATTCGAAGGAGAGCGCGCTCGAC
>DASPGQ010000487.1 GCA_035620555.1 Vicinamibacteria bacterium | reverse complement strand
TTGGGCAAGCTCCCGCGAACCGAGGCTTCCCGCGCCAGCGGTGTGGGCGGAAAACGTCGACAAGAGCCTTTCCAGCTTCGCGCTCTGGCAGGATGGGCACGATGCCCGTTCCTTGCCGCGAATCAAAGCCTCGAACTCCTGCTCACAAGTCTTACAGCGGTATTCGTAAATAGGCACGAAACATTGCCCTCAGTATCTCTCAGCACGAAATGGGATCGCGCGAGGCAACCCGAGCATACTCTCACTGCAACCCCACAATCAATGGTGGCGCGCTGTGACGCGCTCGAAGAACTCCATGTACGCCTTGCGGTCTCTGTATCCCGGCAGCGGTGCCTCGGCTTTGCCGCGCCAGAAGAAGAGAACGGTCGGAGCATGCACCGCCAGGTCGCGGAAGAGAAGCTCGACCGAAGCCAGGACCCTCCGCGCCTCGAGGGGGATTCCGTTTCGCTCCGAGACCTCTTCGACGAGCTCGGGCACCGCGGACGGATCGACGACGGCTGCCAGGGGGATCCCGAGCTCGCTCACGGCGGCGACGATCTCTCCGTAGCCTTCGACGGATAGCGGGAGATGCGGCGACCACAAGAAAACAACGAGGCGGTCTTTCGCCGCAAGCAGCCGCTCCAGGTCTCTGTCGGTAAATCCGTTCTCCAGCTCCGTCGCGGAGAGACCGGGAAGCTCGGTGAACGTGGGATTGCAGCTGCCGTCGAGCTCGACCGACGTGCCGCTCCACGCCTCGGTCCGAAAAAGACGCACGGGCTCGAACGGCGATGACGGGTTTTCGACGGTGATCCATACACCCAGTCGAGCCGTCGAGATTCGGTACCGCCCCTGACCATCGATCCCCGGCGGGGCGCGCAACACTTCGTTCGAAGCGTTCCACTCCCGCAATAAATTCTTGACTTGGGGCGCGCAGCGCAGCCGTTTCAGCAGTTGCGAGACCGATTCCGGCTCGCTGCGTGCAGGCGTCAGACCGAGCGCGAGGATGACGACGTAGGGGGTCACCGAAGGAATAGCACTGCCGTTACCGGCCCCACTCTGACCGCAAGGGGAAAATGTATCTCCATCGCGAGTTGGGCCCACAGCTGGCTCAGGACGAACAACCCGAAACTCAAAACGGCGATTCTGGCAACGCGCTCACGGGTGATGGACACGGTATGACTCCTCGAATGCAGGTCGGGGGCACGTGAGATCGAGAATGAACGGGATGAACTTCGAGTCTTCACGACGGCCACATTATCGTGAGCGCCTCGAAAAGTGTCTAGAGTAAGTATTTCCCCCTCGGGAGAATGCCCGCGACAAGCTCGAACAATGGCCAGTTCCGTGGCCGAATCCCCACAGTCTCGCGATCGGCAAAGACCCGCGTATAGAACGAATCCGTAGCTTTCTCCCCACCCTAGCAGGGAGTGAGGCCACGGCCAAGCGTTGCTACTTCCCTGGCCCCCCGCGTGGCAGCAGGGTCGGAAATGGGCGGACCTTGCCCTCTCCGTCCTTCGGCGTCGTGATGCGTCCGCTTCCCCCTTTTTGCACTTCGTCGATACGCACCACCGCGTGTAGCGGGACGTAGGTGCGATTGACCCCTTCGAACTCTCGCTCAAGGCGCTCCTGTGACGGGTCGATGACTACCGTACTCTTCTCCCCGAAGACGAGCTCTTCGATCTCGACGAAGCCGAACAATCCGCCCTGAGTAACCTTTCGCGCATAGATTTCGTACACTTCGCCTTGGTTATAGAATGTTACTTTGTAGATCCGCTGCGTTTTCTTGTCGGGCACTGGCGGGATCTTATCAGTGGCCCCCTCGCCCGACCAATGCCGCCCTCCGGTTTGACTTCGGTGCACCGACTCGGCGAAGCTGGCGGCCTGCGGGAGGCGCGACCCCGCGAGCCCCACGGAGGTGAATCGTGACACGCGACGAAGCCTTGACTCTCTTTTCGTACGACAGCTGGGCCAACGACCACATGTTCGAGGCCGTTTCGCGGATCGGCCGGGATGCGCTTCACGAGGACCGAGGCAGCTCGCATCGCAGCATCTTCGGAACGCTCTTGCACATCGTCGCCGCCGAAGAGGTCTGGCTCTCTCGCTGGAACAAACGGCCGCTGGCAAAGCTAACCGGGGTGGACGACGTCCCGACGCTCGATTCGTTGCGCCTTTTTTGGGATTCGGTGCGCGAGGCACGAGATCGTTTCGTCGGCGGGCTCGCGGACGATGTCGGCGGTGACGTCACGATCACGACGACCGAGGGCGACCGATATCGGCACAGTTTCGCCGATATGTTCCGCCATCTCGTGAACCACTCTTCGTACCACCGGGGACAGGTGGCGGCCATGCTCCGGCAAATCGGCGAAGCTCCCCCGGCGACCGACTTGATTCGCTTCTATCGAGAGCGGTCGACGCAGTCGTCGACCCAGGCGAGGTAACCGGCCGAGCCCCGTTCGACCGAGAAGGCAATCAGCTCGGGAACGTCGTAAGGATGTATCTCGTCGATCGCCGTCGCGAGCGCGTCATATCGATCCGCCCGGGTTTTCATCAGCAAGAGGTGCTCGGTTGCTTCTTCGAGCTTCCCCTTCCAGTAAAACACGCTGCGAACGCCGGGCACGACGTTCACGCAGGCCACGAGTCCGCGCGTCACCAGCTCTCGTGCAAGCCGAACGGCGGCTTGCTCTGTGTCCAGCGTAGTAAGAACCGTCAGGTAGCCACCCATCGTTTCCCGTTAACCCCTTTGGTTGATATCATCTAACGTTGGACCCATGACCGCAACGGCCTCCTCCACGCTCGCCGGACGCGCGCGCCGTCTGGGGGAGTCGACTCTGAAGAAAAAGGCCCTCGCCCTCGCGGCTTTTCTGACTCTCGCCGTCTCCGCTCTGAACGCACTCTTCGGCGACCGTGGCTTCTTGAGCCTGGCCCAAACAAGGGAACAGTACCAGGCCCTCGTCCAGGAGGTGGAGTTTCTGGAAAGAGAGAATCGTCGGCTGGAGGCGGCAATTCAATCCTATCGGCAAGACCCTCTCGTGATCGAGCGGAGAGCACGCGAGGTACTGGGTATGGCGAAGCCGGGAGAGATTGCCGTTTCGATCCGGCATCTCGCCCCCCCGTAAAGAAGCTGTCGCGCTCTCGTGCAGATCGAAGAGCTGGCCTCTCCGACAACGGGCGACGAACGGTTCTCCGTGCCGCGGCGCATCGCATCCGGGCGATACCGATCGATTCGAACGGCCGCGGACTTGAAATAGACTGGGGCCCGCCGTGGTGCGAAAGACACCCTCTTCGTTGGATTACCAAGCCTTGCTCCACGAGCTGGCTATCACCAACTGGCGGCGATCGCTGGTCGATCGGGATTTCAGAAAGGCTCGGGAGAACGCAGAGCGACTCGCTGAATCGACCGAGCGCCTGTGGAAGGGGATCGGTTATTCGATTCTCGCGGTTACGGAGCTCAGTCGAGGTTTTCGGGACGCCGCCCTTTCGGCATTGGAAACCGCCGAGCGCTTCTTCGCGGACCTCCCGGCGATGGCTAAGTCCCAACGCGAGCAAGCCGCCCACATCTTGCTGGAGTCAGGCGAGCCGGCTCGCGCGCTCGAACGGGCTTCTAAAGAGTCGTTGTGGCGCGGAGTGGCGCTCGCGCGCCTGGGTCGCTCGGAGGAGGCGGCGACGATCGCGGATGCTCTGGCCCCAAGGAGCGAACCGCTTGCGGCTTATTTGCGGTGGGAGCTCGAGCGTGACATCGGCTCTCTGCAGCGCGCCGAAGACGCGCTGCTCTCCTGGCAGGTCGCGGTGCACCAACCTTCGACACCGATTCGATACGCGCTCGCGCGAAGGCTCGAGGTTTCTGGCAGGGGAACGGAGGCCCTCGCTCTATACGAAGAGATCGTCAGCATTCCCGATGCCTTGCTGTACTGGCCAGTGCCCTTCGTCCGTAGCCACTTTCGCAGAGCGCGACTCCACGGCGCCGCGGGAGACCTCGGCCGTGCGCGGGAGGCGAATCTCCTGTTCTTGTCGTACTGGCAAGATGGCGAGCTCGATCGCGACGACGTTGCCGAAGCCGCTCAGCGGGTCAGCTCGTAGGCGAGCCGGACTTCCTCTCCGTGGCGGTCGACCACGAGACGCAGCTCGTCGGTGTCGGTCAGCCGCGCAAGGTGCTCCCACAACTCCGGAAGACTTCTCAGCGGCTCGCCGTTCAAGCTCATGATCACGTCGCCAGGGACGAGTCCCGACTCCGAAAGAAGAGTCCCGTCGGGAATTCGGTCGATGCATAGCCCGCTGATTTCCCCATCGACGATGCGAGGCGTCAGTTTCGTATCGCTGAGGATGAGGGGAATTTCCTTCTCCAGCCGACGCTCGGCGGTCGCACGAGGAAAGCTTCGCCGAATCCAGACCCTCTCGGCGACGGTCTCGCCCTCGCTGGGCCGGCTCTCTCCCAGAAGGAAGATTCTCAGCTCTTCGGAGCGTCCCCGAAGAAGTACGGAATCTCGATCCACTTCGGCAAGCACGTACCCGCCGTAGGATTGACCGATCCTCAGGGGCCGGGCTCTCAGGCTGCCGCTCCGCCTCACCAGCGCGATGGAGTTGGCGGGATTCTTCGCCACGATGACGCCATCGAGAACGAGATCGACGAGCTCATTCGCGGGGCGAGGCGGCTGCACCGAGCTCAGCATGGCAAGCGTCAAAGTGAACAGGCTGGCAGTCATCGGGGCGCGTTCCGTGAAAAGGATACCGAGGTGCCCGGGTTACGTCAAACCCCTCAATATCATGAGGCGAACATTCCTTGTGCTATATTGCCAGCATCCTAACCGGAGCCCGGCCGAACGAGCCAGCAGAGGCGCGGGTTTTCGCGTTGCGACGATGAGGGAATGATCCGGTGGTGGTTGTCCTAACCGCGAGTGGTTAATGGACGTCGAGCCTCTCATGCCAAGGTTGCCACGCGGGAAGCAAGGTCGAAACCTCGGCTTTCTCCTCCTGAGAACCCGTAGCGGACAGGTTCTGCTCCTCCTCGTTACCGTCCGTTTCTTGGGAGCGCTCGGACTCGTGCCGAGTGTCCTGAGCACCGCGGCAACGGTAGGACTCTGGGTGTACGCGGCCGTTGTCGTTCTTTGGGCCGTTGCGGGCCTGCGTACGAAACTCCTTTGGCGGATCCGGCGCAAGCTCATCATCTCGTATCTCCTCATTGGGCTTGTGCCAACGCTCCTGATCCTCTTCTTTTTCCTCATCGGCGGATATTTCATCATTGGTCAGGTCAGCTCCTATATGTTGAATACCGCGCTCCAAAACAAGGAGGCCGAGGCGTCCACGGCTGCAGAAATTGCACTTGCGGAAGTTCAAGCCCTGGCAGGTACGAAATCCTATCTTCACGAGCGTGAGATCGTGGACGTCCTCCAGAAGAGGCTCGCCGTGCTGCAAAAGAGCTTCCCTGGCTCGGGCGCCGTGTATCTCGAGCATCGTCGGGGACGAATCCAGCGCGTGGTAACGACCGACGGCTTCGTTGGCGCTCCCAACGTGGGAACGAACCTTCCTCCCTGGTTGGAATCGTCCTACCGGGGCCCCATTCGTTCGGCGAGCCAGAGTTATCTCGGTGGCAGCTCCTTACCGACCGGTTCCAAGGAGAGCGTGAGCGTCCTGGTCGTTTCTCCGCTCGACCGCGTTCTCGAAGATGCGGCCGGGGAGATCGGGTTTCACATCGATCAAATCCTGACGAGCGTCGCGAATGAAGACGGCTCCGCCTTCGTGCCAACGAACCGAGATCCGTCACTCGCGCCAACTCCTCTCGGCACGCGTCCCTTCACTCTCCCGTGGCTCACCTTGCTGCAAACGAGGAATCTCGACGAACCCCGGGCCAACGAGACAGACCTCGTTTTCGTGCAATTCGGCTTCGCCCCGATGGGTCTGTATCATAGCGTCGCCTCGAACGCCCTCCAGCTCGGACCCGACGGTCCCGATCTCGGCCAGCTCATTCTCTTCGCTCTGCTGCTCCTCGCGGTGCTGTTCTTCGTCATCGAAGTCTCGGCGATATTTGTCGGCCTCGTCCTCGCGCGCTCAATCACCAGCTCGGTTCACGCTTTGAGCCAGGGCACCGATCGGGTCCGGCAAGGGGACTTCGGTTACAAAGTCCAGGTTCGTTCGCGGGACCAGCTGGGTGAGCTCGCCGACTCGTTCAATTTGATGACGACGAGCATCCGTGATCTGCTTCACCAGTCGGCGGAGAAAGAACGACTCGAGGAAGAGCTGAGGGTGGCGCGCGCGATTCAAATGAGTCTGCTCCCCAAGGACCGGGTGAGCGTCCCCGGCCTCTCCATCGCCGCCCTGTGCCTCCCGGCGACGGAGGTGGGGGGCGACTACTATGATTTCATCCCCCTCAGGAACGACAAGCTAGCGCTTCTGATCGCCGACGTGTCGGGAAAGGGCACTTCAGCGGCGCTCTATATGGCGGAACTGAAAGGGCTCGTGCTGTCACTGAGCCAGATCTACGAATCCCCGAGGAAACTACTCGTCGAGGCAAACAAGATCCTCTCGGCGAACCTGGACAGCCGGAGCTTCATCACGATGGCCTATGCGGTAATCGATATGAAGCAGCGTTCCATGACCTACGCCCGCGCGGGACACAACCCCCTCTATCATCTGACCCCGGACGGAGGTCACGCTCGAACGCGGGTGATCGCGCCCGACGGTCTCGGCCTGGCGCTCGACCGCGGGGCTCAGTTCGAGAAGATCCTTCAGGAGCAGAGCATCGCGCTTCGCTCGGGAGATCTCTTCCTCTTTTTCACCGACGGGTTGTCCGAAGCGATGAACACACGCTCGGAGCTTTTCGGTGAGGATCGGCTCCGCGCCGTTATGGAGGAGAACGCCGACCTACCGATGGATGAGCTGCGCGAGAAGATCATCGACGAGGTCTTCAATTTCGCCGGTGGCGCGGTTCAGCACGACGATATGACGATGGTCCTCGTCAAAGTCCTGTAGTACGATAGAGTATCCATCGTTGAGTTGTCGCTTCCGTGGGTGCTAGCACGACGATCTCTCGAGAAATCACCACGATCGAGGACCAATCCGGGTAACGATCCAACGTGACGACGCCCATCGCCGCCGACCAGTCTTCGTTCGAGGAGACGATCGGCCACCGGTTCCGCCAACCCGCTCTCATGGAGCGGGCTCTTACTCATAAGTCCTTTGCCCACGAGCGGAATACGCGACTCCACAACGAGTCGATGGAGTTTCTCGGTGACGCGGTTCTCGGCTTCGTGATCACCGACGCCATCTATCGCGAGTTCTCCGAATACAATGAGGGCCGCAAGTCGAAGATCAAGGCTTTTCTCGTCAGCGCGACGACGCTCGCTCAGCTCGCGCTCGAGCTCGGTCTCCCGATATACCTCAAGCTAGGCAAAGGTGAGGAGAAGACTGGGGGCCGAAAGAAAAGGGCCCTGTCCGCAAACGCGTTCGAGGCGTTGGTGGCGGCCGTCTATCTCGATGCGGGTTTGACTGCAGTCCGCACGTTTCTCGAGCCGCTCTACGCCCCCCTCTTCGACGCGATTCGCGAGGGTCGCGCCGTCGTCGAAGATCCCAAGACCGTACTCCAAGAATATCTCCAAGCGAATGCTCTCGAGCCAGCGAAGTACACTGTGACCGCAGAGACCGGCCCGGAGCACCTGAAGACGTTTCACGTGGAGCTCGTCGTGGGAAGCGCTGTATTGAGTCGAGCCGACGGACCCACGAAGAAGAAGGCGGAGCTCCTCGCCGCCAAGAAGGCCATGGCGGTGCTTCGCCGAAAAGAGGAATAATCGCGCCTGCTACTCGCGCGCGGTGACGATGAGCATCATGACGTGCTCACCGATGCGGAACTCATGGTGGTTCTCGAGCTCCGTCCTTTCGATCCGTTCACCCTGGACGAACGTTCCGTTGGTGCTGTTCAAGTCGGTCACGACGACCCGCGAGCCGAGAATCTCGACCGTTGCGTGCTGTCGCGAGCATTCGGGATCATCGAGCACGATATCGGCGTCGGATCTCCCTATGGTGGTGCGCACTTTCGTGATCTCGAAGATCTGACCGCTGGCGCGCCCCTGCAATACCGCCAGCGAGTACTTCTTGTCCGGAGGAAGCTGAAGAAGATCGGCAGCCTTCTGACCCGAAATCGTCTCCTCCGCGATTCTCTGATCGGAGCGCAGGCGGGTGACTCGGGCCGTCGAATCCTGATCGCTGCGCGGTTCGCCCGTGGCTGCGACCGCGGCCACCTGCGCTTCGGCTACCCCTACGTCGATGGTACCCCCGCATTTCTTGCACTTGGCACTTGCGCGCGCTCGGCCGCGAAGCTGGCTCTCGTCGAACCGATACTTGGTCTGGCAGTTGGGGCAGGCGACACGAATCATTTCGTTTCTGGGTGAGCGATGGAACTCGATTTATTTTCTGATTCTATCATTTTGTGCCGCGGCCTAGAAGGGTCATCCCCGACGCTGAAGAGCCCCCCGGGCTCAGCTGTGCCGTCGTTTCACGAAATGTTGCCACTCGCGGATCAGTTCGTATTGATCCTTCCCGGTGAGCCGTCGCAAAGCCGAGTCGATGTCGGCTCCTTCCCCTAGGTGCTTGAGCAGGTCGCGGACTCCACCCATGCCTCGCAGCCGGATCAGATAATCGACGATCGAGGAGGACGCCGGGTAGAAGAGCCTGACGTCGCACCGAGTGGTGACCAGACACGATTCGAAGGTCTTGCCATCGTTTATCTGCTTCGCGAGCATGGGCCCGAGTCGTTCGCCATCGGTCCCTTCCACGTACTGTGCAAGTCCCTCGTGTAGCCATCGTGGAGCGTTGGTGCCGGCGCGAACGTGGATGAACGCGTGCGCCAGCTCATGGTGAAGGGTGCTGCGGATAGGCCCGTCGAGGCTCGAGAGGCCTTGCACCGGAATCCGGATCTTGCCATCGAAGTAGCCCGCTGACCAGTGAGGCCCCCCCATATCTGTGTAGGAGCGCCGCGAATAGAGGACGACGACGACGGGCTGGGATGGCTCGAACCCGAGCTGCGAGACGAGCGACGCGTAGCTCCTTTCCATCGTGTCGAGTACCAGACGACCCGTGTCCTCCATCGTCTCGCCCTCGTACGAGACGATGAAATGCGAGAGCCTCTTTTGATCGAAGCTGGAAGCATTTCTGGCGTCACGGAGAGCCGCCTCGAGTGAGGCGCGGTGACGCGGATCCTCGCCAATGGCAAGAGCCTTCTCGAATGCCTCGACCGCCTTGTCCAGCTCTTCGCGAAAGTAGTGCGCCTTGCCGATGAGATGATGCATTTCCGCGCTCTCCTCGCTCCCATAGGCGAGCGCGGCGCGCGCCCACCGCTCCGCCATCTCCCAGCGCTCCTGGTGACCGTAGACCACGGCTCGATAGGTCGCAATGTCCGCGGGGGAAGCACCCCAGGCCTCGGCTCCGTCCAGATAGCGCAGCGCCTCGTGAAAACGGCGGGAGCGGACTTCAGCGGATGAAAGAAGTAGGTGCGCCTGCACGACGTATGCTCGAACCCTCTCGCTGTCGGGATGATCACCCGCCACCCTGATAGCGAGATCGAGTAGGGATGGGCTCACGCTCCGCTCGGTGAGCGGTGGGAGATTGGGCACGGGATGGCTCTCGGCTTCGCGGACGGGCCCAGGGCCGAGCGACACAGAGGGCAACGAGTCGCGCGAAATGATCATCGTCTCCGCCTGGGGGGTCGGATCGGGACTGACGGGAACGCCGTCGGACAGACCGTTCCCATCCTGGGCCGGTTCGCTCGCTGGGGGCTCTGTCGACTTCGGAGGAGCCTGTCGCGAGCGCAAAACCACTAGCCCGGCCGCGCTCAATGCCGTGCTGAGCAGCGCAACATTGAAGAGAGACGAGATGGTGGAACGGCGGGGAGAGGCTCGAGCGCCTGTGCCACGCCCCGGAGCCATCGCTGGTCGTCTTCGTCCAAACTTCGAAAAGACGATGCCGCATCGAGCGCAGGAGGACAGGCTCGGCTCGGAAATGCGGTATCCACATTTCGGGCAGTCCACCGTAGCCTCCTCAGAGATTAGTCGCCGATATGGATTGCGAAAGTTTCGAAATCGCTACGATGCGCCAGCGCCCATCGCGCTCCCGACGCCCGCCCTGACACTCGAGACCGCGCGCAGAATTGCGTCCTTCAACGCGCCCACGTGGGGTTGCTCCGTATAACGACCGAGGCTGACCCTTATCGATCCCTGAACCTGTTCGGGACCGAGACCGAGTGCGAGGAGAACGTGGGAAGGCTCGACCGAACCCGACGAGCAGGCGGCTCCGGTGGAAACTGCGAAGCCGTCCCGGTCCAGAGTCTTCATCAAGCGCTCTCCATCGACGCCATCGAAGCGAAAGCTCACCGTGTTGGGGGTTCGCTCTGAGCCCAGCCCGTTGACGTGACTTCCGTCGATTCCCCTCAGAATCGAGGCTTCGAGACCGTCGCGGAGGTCACGAAGCCGTCGTGACTCTCGCTCGAGCGTCGATGAAGCGAGCCGCGTCGCCCGGGCAAGACCGACGATCCCCGGCACGTTCTCCGTTCCGGGTCGCCGCGAGCGCTCCTGACCTCCCCCGCGGAAGATGGATTTGAAGGGAACCCCTCGTCGAACGTACAGAGCGCCGGTGCCTTTCGGGCCGTAGAACTTGTGTCCCGAGAGCGACAGGAGATCGACACCGAGCTTCTCCACGTCGACGGGAATCTTGCCACAGGCTTGCACGGCATCGGTGTGAAACCGAGCCCCGGCGTCATGCGCAAGCCGCGCGAGCTCCGGTATGGGGGCAATCACTCCGGTCTCGTTGTTCGCGTACATCACGGAAACGAGAGCCGTATCGTGGCGGAGAACCTTCTCGAGCGACTCGGGGCTGACCCGGCCCGCCTCGTCCACATCGACGTAGCTCACGTCATATCCTGTCTTGGCCAGCCGCTGCATCGGGTAGAGGACCGCGTGATGTTCAGTGGGTGACGTGACCAGGTGCCTTCTTTCGTCGCCCCCCGCTTCGAGTCCTGCTAGGAAACCGAGAATCGCCAGGTTGTCGGCCTCCGTCCCCCCCGCGGTGAACACGATCTCCCTCGGGCTCGCGTTGAGGAACGCTGCCACCTCTCCGCGCGAAGCGTCGACCGCCTCTCGTGAGGGCCGGCCCAATGAATGGATGCTCGAGGGGTTGCCGTATCGCTCCCGGAGGTAGGGCATCATCGCGTCGAGCACTTCCGGGGCCAGCGGCGTCGTTGCGTTGTAATCCAGGTAGACTTCTTGTCTGGTCATTACCCTGACCCTGTTTCTTTTCTACCACAAACGGGACTTCGAAGCCCACCGGCGTCGCGCGGCGCATCGCGTGTCAATCCATTTCGCCCTGTGTTAGCATGGACGCTTATGGATGACATCCTCGACCCGATCCTAGCGGCGCGCGAGCCGCGAAAGATCGAGAACGTCCAGTATCTGCTCGACGACGGGGTCGCAAGGATTCGTTTCAAGCGGCCCGAAGCGGCCAACGCGCTCAACCTGGCGGTTTTGGAAGACCTCATTCACGCGCTAGAGCAGCTGGAGCTCAAGGA
>DASPGQ010000486.1 GCA_035620555.1 Vicinamibacteria bacterium | reverse complement strand
CTCTATAAGACGTTCTCGGAGTTCGCTCAGACGAACCTCTTCCCCATCGAAGTGCCCGAAGGGGTCGGCGCCTTCGCCGAGCCCGCCAGGGACCGGATGGTGATTCCCATCGACAGTCCTCCCGACGAGCTCCAGGAGCTCTTCATCCACGAGCTCACCCATATCTTTCAGTTCGACATCATCCCGCGATCGCTCGTCCGTCGATCGGTTCCGGTCTGGATCGACGAAGGGATGGCGACTTATATGGAGGACGAGTGGGATGCGCTCGACCTGATGGTCGTTCGCGATGCCGCGGTGACGGACCAGATTCCGACCTTCGAGTCTCTCAACGTGGGATTTGCCCGGGCGGCCTACAGCTTCGGATCGTCGATTTTCGAGTTCATCGAAGAGCGGTTCGGCAAAGAGGGGGTTCGCCAGTTCGTCTTCGCCCTCAGGCGAGCCGTCGTGGGCGGCGTGGGTGACGAGGTCTATCAGCAGGCCTTTCGCATGACCCCCGAAGAGTTCTACCGGGAATGGAAGAGATGGCTGATCGATCGGTTCAAGCCATACCGCGACAAGGAGATTCCCGACGACTACAGCGTCGACATGTCACCCGATCCGCGGCAGGGCAAATTCGTCGCGGCGCTGTCCGCCGCTCCGTCGCCCTCGAAGGAGCTCATCGCGGTGATGAGCGTGAACCGCAAGGAGGGGGAGTTCGACATCATCCTTCTCTCCGCAAGGGACGGCTCGGTGATCAAGAACCTCACGCCGGGTTACAGCGGCGCCTTCGAGAACATCGTCGGCCTAGTGGGTGAAGATTCCCTGATGGGCCGCAACATCTCCTGGGCGCCGGACGGTAACCACGTGGCCTTCTTCGGACGGTATCAGAAGCGCCGGGCGCTCATTCTCGCGAACGTGCTCGACAGCAAGGTCACGAAGCGAATCGTCGTTCCCGTGGATCGCGCGCTCTTCCCTTACGTGTCACCCGACGGTGAATGGGTCTACTTCACCGCGCTCGAGGACGGCATTGCCGACGTCTGGCGCGTGAACCTTCAGACCGAGGAGTTCCAGAACGTGACCCAGGACGCGTTCTACGACAAGTTTCCCGCGATCACGCCCGACGGCCAGTGGCTCTACTACTCCCGGCGCATCAGCGGCTACGACAAGATCTATCGTCTGAAGCTCGACGACCCCACTCAGAAAGAGCAAGTCACCTTTGGCACCCACGACGACGCGTCTCCTTCGTTTTCCGATGACGGTTCTTTGATGTTCTATATGTCGAACGAGGACGACGGCATCTTCAACCTCCGCTCGATGGACCTCGAAACCGGTGACATCATCCAGTACACCGACGTGCTCGGTGGCAACTTCTCTCCCTCGGTCATCAAGGACGCGAAGTCGAACGACGACATCCTGCTATTCACGAGCTACTACAAGGGCAACTGGGGCCTGTATCGTCTTCCGATGGACGAGCCGGTCAAGGAGATTACCGCGGACACCATCGTCAGAACCGAGGGGCCGGTCATCGACTTCGTGCCCCCGGTGAGCCATCAGATCATCGCCGAGAACAAACGCAAGAAGAAGATGTTCGAGAAGTTCTTCGTAGACGGTGCACCCCCCATTGCCGTGGGGGTCACGTCGGGAGGTGATTTCTTCGGCGGAAGCGGAATCAGCTTTTCCGACGTGCTCGGAGATCAGAACTTCACGTTCCTCGCACTCGCGGTTCGCGAGTTCCGGAGCTATTACGGCTCGTATACGAATCGGGCTGGACGGCTCCAGTACTCTCTCGCGGGCTTCGATTCCACGAGCTTCTTCTATTCGAGCCCGTACGTTTTTTCCGCGGCCCAGGCCATCTCGCGGGAGAACGCGCTCGCGACCATCCGACAGACGGGCACGACCGTCACCGCCGTCTATCCTCTCAGTCGATTCCGCCGTTTCGAGCTCGGCGGCGGGTTCATCCACCAGAGCACGCATTTCGAAGATCCATTTCTCAATCCCGACATCAACGTGGATTGCATCGGGTTCTCGAGCATCGAGCAATGCGCCCAGTACGGCGCGTTGCTTGAACAGCGCTTTCCCAATGGCAACGTGATTCCGCTCCAGGCCGCCTTCGTCCAGGAGACCACGCGATTTCGGGAGTTCGGTCCTCTTGCCGGAAGCACCCTCCTGCTCGGCGCGACCATATCGCCCGGCGGACCGTTCCTCTCGCGACAAACGTTCGACGTCGATGCCCGCAAATACTTGCAGCTCACGTCAGCGAGCCTCTTCGCCGTCCGCCTTCGCAGTTTCTGGAGCACGGGTGACAATCCCGACATCATGTGGTTCGGGGGCAACGGCGACATGCGCGGCTACGAGTATCAGTCGTTCGTGGGCAACAAGGGGTTTTACGCCAATGCCGAGTTGCGGTTCCCCATCATCGATGCCGCGATTACCCCGATCGGGTTCTTCGGACCTCTTCGGGGAATCTTCTTCGTCGATCTCGGAGGGGCGCATTACAACGATCAGCCGTTCCAGCTGTTCTCGAGCGAACGCCGCCTCTCCTCGCTCGGGGCTCGCTGTGGTCCGGGCGGGAATTCTCCCTGCGTGTCCGAGGGATGGGGGCTCGGCGGCTACGACCCGGCCACGGGGCAGCGCGGCCCGGTCGCGTCCTATGGGATCGGTTTGACCTTCAACTTTTTCGGGCTTCCGATGAACATCAACTGGTCGAAGCTGACCGATTTCGCCACGACGGCACCCGGCTGGAAGACCGATTTCTGGGTGGGCTACGGCTTCTAAAAGCGCCAACGCCATGAAGATCGTGACCGATTTGAATTCCCGTCCGATGTCGATTAAGATGTGAGGTTCTCGGAAATCGGCAGGAGGATTGACGTTGTACGCGATCATCGAAACGGGGGGAAAGCAGCATCGAGCGGTTCCCGGTGAGCCGCTTCGGGTCGAGAGACTCGAAGCCGAGTCGGGAGAAACGGTGCGCTTCGACAAGGTGCTGCTCGTGAGCCGGGACGGCGAGGTCTCGCTCGGAAGCCCCTACGTGGACGGCGCGAGCGTGGTTGCCACCGTCACCGGGCAGGAGCGCGCCCCCAAGATACTGGTTTTCAAGAAGAAGCGACGCAAGGGCTATCGCCGGACCCGCGGGCACCGGCAGGCGTTTACGGCCCTGCGGATCGAGTCCATCGAGGGTTAGAAATGGCACACAAGAAAGGCCAGGGCAGCTCCCGCAACGGTCGCGACAGTCATTCGCAGCGGCTCGGCGTGAAGGCTTTCGGGGGCCAGAGCGTCTCCGGAGGGTCCATCCTCGTGCGCCAGCGCGGCACGAGGTTCAAGCCGGGCAAGAACGTGGGGCGCGGCAAGGACGACACTCTGTTCGCCAAAGTGGCCGGGATCGTCGAGTTCCAGACCCGCGGGCAGAAGGGCCGATTCATCCACGTCCATCCCCAGAGCGCTTGACCCAACCACCCGTCCCTCCTCGTTGAGCCGATGTGGATCGACGAGGTCGTCATCGAGATCGAAGGGGGTCGCGGTGGAGACGGCGCCGTCAGCTTTCGTCGCGAGAAGTTCGTGCCGCGAGGGGGGCCGGACGGAGGTAACGGGGGTGACGGCGGGTCGATCTGGATTCGCGCGAGCCTCGAACAGAATACACTGTCGGGTTATCGCTACCGCCCCCACAATCGCGCCGAACGGGGTCGAAACGGCGAAGGGAGCAACCGAACGGGTCAGAGCGGCAAGTCGCTCGAGCTCAAGGTTCCGCTGGGAACCCTGTTGTTCGACGACGAGAGCGGCGAGCTCATCGGCGATCTGACCCATGACGGCGAACGTGTTCTCGTCGCTCGAGGCGGACGGGGCGGACGCGGCAATGCTTCTTTCGCGACCTCCACGAATCGCGCGCCTCGTCGAAGCGACCCCGGGCAGCCCGGGGACAAGAAACGCCTGAGACTCGAGCTCCGGTTGCTCGCCGATGTCGGTCTCGTCGGTTTCCCCAACGCGGGGAAGTCCACGTTCATCTCGAGGGTGAGTGCGGCGCGGCCCAAGATTGCCGACTATCCCTTCACGACGCTCGTCCCCTACCTCGGCGTCGTCGAAGTGGACGAAGAGCGCTCCTTCGTTCTGGCCGACGTGCCCGGGCTCGTGCCCGGGGCGAGCGAGGGAGCCGGCCTCGGGGATCGGTTTCTTCGCCATCTGAGCCGCACCGCTCACCTCGTGTACTTCGTAGAGGTCTCCGAGGCGTCGGGGCGATCGCCCGACGAGGATCTGTCGGCCCTGGCGTCCGAGATCCAGACCTACGGGCGGGGAATCGAGTTGAAGCCGGCGATTGTCGTAGCGAGCAAAATCGACGCCTTGTCCGACCGGAGCCGGCTCGACCGTCTCGAGCGCCGTTCGAATGAGATGGGCCTGTCGTGCTGGCCGGTGTCGTCGGTCACGGGTGAGGGCGTCGAGGCGGTGGTGGTCGAGCTCGAACGGAGAGTCCGAGAGCAGCGTGCGCAAGGCTCCCCGCAACCGGCAGCACTCGCTTCCCTTTCCCGACCGGGGGCCACACCGCAATCTGGGAGCTCGGGACGCTGAGCCGGGACGCAGCCGCGAGCAAGGTGGGGGTCCTCGGCGGAACGTTCGACCCGCTCCACGTGGGCCACCTCCGTGCCGCCGAAGCGGTGCTCGACGCCCTGTCACTCGATCGCGTGCTCTTCGTTCCGACCGCGAGCCCGCCCCACAAGGAGGGACACGACATCAGCTCAGTCGAGCATCGCGTCGCGATGGTCGAACTCTCGGTCGCGGCGGAGGGCTCGTTCGCGCTATCTCGCGTCGAGGTGGACCGCGGCGGGCATTCCTATACCATCGACACGCTGACTCAGCTTCGGCGCGAGAGCCCGCGGGCGCGCTTCACCTTCATAGTCGGCTCGGATGCTTTCGCCGAGATCGAAACGTGGAAGGATTGGCGACGATTGTTGTCCGGGTTCTCCTTCGCCGTGCACGAGCGCCCGGGATTCGGCCTGGAAAGAATCCAGGCGAGTCTTCGGGGCGTGGGTCGCGTCGACGACGAAGCCGAAGGCGGCTTCGGGCTCGACGAGCCCGCAGTCGTCTTCATCCGCCGCCCGATGCTGGACGTTTCGTCGACGGAGATTCGGGAGGCGGTGCGTCGAAGACA
Source organism: Vicinamibacteria bacterium (assembly GCA_035620555.1). Taxonomy (NCBI): domain Bacteria; kingdom Pseudomonadati; phylum Acidobacteriota; class Vicinamibacteria; species Vicinamibacteria bacterium. Next base: position 34,165 of record DASPGQ010000486.1, on the reverse strand, counting down.
TTCGATACGATTCCTCGTACCGGATGCGGTGGCGGGTTATATTCGCGAAAATCGTCTATACGAGCGAGGGTGAGGGGTAGTCTTGAAGAAGAAGAAACTGAGTCTCGACACGCTCGATCCCATGCTTCGCAACGCGGTCGAGGCGGCACGGGAAAAGAAGGCGGGGGATATCGTCGTTCTCGATTTGCGCGATCTGGCCAGTTTCACCGACTACTTCCTCGTTTGCTCGGGTGGGAGCCAACGCCAGCTCAAGACGATTACCGACGAGATCGAGAAAACCCTCCGCTCCGCCAAGCGCAAACCCACCCATGTGGAAGGGTATCCCCGGGGTGAGTGGATTCTCATGGATTACGTGGACTTCGTCGTCCACGTCTTCACCCCGTCGAGCCGCGCCTATTACGACCTCGAACGGCTTTGGGGCGACGCGGCGCGACTCGCAGTGGCCAGCTAGTGAAGACTCGCCGGGGAGGGTGAACTACGATCGAAGCACGCAAACGTCACCCGACCGAGAGCGTGTTCGTCTCCCGCGATCCGAAAATGCTCGAGGTCGTGAAACTCTTGGAGCGGCTCGCCGACGCGCCGAGCAACGTCCTTTTGAGTGGCGAGAGCGGTACGGGGAAGGATCTGGCCGCCTACGCGCTTCATTTCTGGGGCTCTCGCGCAGGGTTCCCGATCGTGAAGGTGGACCTTCCCAGCATTCCCGCGGAGCTCATGGAAAGCGAGCTGTTCGGATACGAGCGGGGAGCTTTCACCGGTGCGACCGCATCCAAGATGGGGAAGCTGGAGCTGGCTCGCGGTGGGACTCTCTACCTCGACCACATCGGGGAGCTGTCTCCGGTGCTCCAGGCCAAGCTTTTGAGAGTGGTCGAGGAGCGTGCCTTCGAGAGGCTGGGAAGCGCCGGCGGCGCCCCGGTCGAGCTCGACGCGCGACTGGTCGCGTCGGCCACGGCGGAGCTCGAACAGGCGGTGGATCGCGAGCTCTTTCGCCGCGATCTGTTTCATCGACTCGGGGTCTTCTGGATCCGTCTCCCGCCGCTGCGCGAGCGCCGGTCCGACATCGCACCCCTGGCACGTCATTTTCTCGGCCTCGAGGCCCGAAAGCGCGATCGTCCGCCGAACCGCCTGTCGGACGAGGTCCTACGAATTTTCGAGCGATATCGCTGGCCGGGCAACGTGAGGGAGTTGAAAGGGATCGTCGAGCACGCTGCACTCGTGAGCTCCGGCGATACCGTCGAGCGAGACGATCTTCCGGAGTATATGATGGAGGGTCTCGGTATGGGCGGTGAAGGCCAAGGGCGGCCTACGCTCGCCGAGGTGCAGAGGAACTATATCGAGCGCATCTTGAAAGAGGTCGGCGGCAACCAGTCGCGAGCCGCCGAAATCCTCGGAATCAGTAGAAAATCGCTCTGGGAGCGGAGGCGACGTTATCTTTCGAAATAACGCTTACGCTCACACCGAGGAGAACTTGTCCGATCCGGTAAGATCGTCACGACGTTAGCGCAGCGAGAGAGATAGGAGGAAATGCGCGCCAAGACCTTCATCAGCATTGTTGCCGTATTCGCCCTGGTGTGGTTTGCGGTATCGACGGTGCGGCTGAACCGGGAGTTGGTCACGGTTCAGTTCGGGCTCCTGCAGCCGTTGCAGGTCGAGCTCGCGATGTTGATGATCGGTTGCTTCTTCACCGGCGCCGCGCTGATCCTTCTGTTCGACGTCGTGGGGGGTGCCAAGCGGTTCGCCCGGGACCGGCGAACGAAAAAGGAGCACCAGCAGCACGAGGAGCTCGAAGGGCTCTATCTGCAAGGGCTCGACAACATGATGAACGGGCACTATCGTCGTGCCCTCGAGCGGTTCGAACAAGTACTCGAGCGAGACCGGGGATACGTCAACGCGCTCATCAAGAAAGGGGATACCCTTCGGTATCTCAAGCGGTATCGTGAGGCCGCCGAAGTGCTCGACCGTGCTTCGCGAATCGCGCCCGAGAACCTGGTGTCGCTCTATGTTCTGTCGGACGTCTATCAGGACGCGGGCCTGGACGAGCGCCGGAGATCGACGCTCGAGCGCATCATCGAGATCGATCCTGATCGGACCGTCTCCGCGCATCGCAAGCTCAGGGACATGCTGGTCGAGAAGCTCGAATGGGAGGAGGCGGCCCGGGTCCAGGACAGACTCCTCGAGATGATCACGGTCTCGGAGGAGCGTGAGCTCGAAGGGGCGATGGCGCGGGGCATTCGCCTCGGGCTGGGTGCCGATCTCCTGAGGTCGGGTCGCCCCAAGGAGGCCGAAGAGACGTTCCGAGGGGTTCTCGAGGACGATCCGGGCTTCGTTCCCGCTTACATTCGTTTGGCCGAGGTGCTCGAAGCGATGGACGAGACCGAGGAAGCGGCTCGTACGTTGCGACGGGGATTCGAGGTCACCGGCTCTACCGAGCCCCTGTCCGCCCTCCAGAACGTCTACCTGAGAGACGAGCAACCCGAGGAAGCGCTGGGCGTCTGGAAGCAGAGCCTGGTGCTCACCGAGAACGAGTTGCCGCTTCGTTACTGTCTGGGAAAGCTCTATTACCGGCTCTTCATGCTCGACGAGGCGCTTCGCGAGTTCCAGCTCATCGAGGACCGAGTGAGCGGTCTGCCCGCCTTGCACCTCTACATTGCTCGGATCCTGGAGACTCAGGGGAACGTCGCCGGGGCTCTCTCCAAGACGAAGCTCCTGGTGGCGGAGGTCAAAGGGCTCATGATGGATCACATCTGCGAGTCGTGTGGTTGGCGAAGCGCGGAATGGGCGGAGCGCTGCGTTCGTTGCCGCCGTTGGGGCTCGGTGTCGCTCCATCTGCCGGCGTCGGCAGCACCCGAACCAACGATTCGGCCTGCCCCGACCTGGTCCACGCCTTGATGATGTGGGCTCTTCGCGGGCTCCGCGAAGCGGTTCACGGGTTGGGCTCGCTCGCCTTTGCCTCGGACTGTCTTCTCTGCCGCGAGCCACTGGAGCGTCCTTTGACGGGGCCCTTGTGCCCGGGGTGTCTCGATTCGCTGCCGCGGCTCGAAGGCCCTTACTGTGGGCGTTGTGGCCTTCCCTTCGAGGCGCCCTCTCCTCCCGAGATCTGCGGTCCCTGCGCGGCGAAGTCGCGCGGGTTCCGCCGCGCGCGGGCACTCTACCCCTACGTGAACGAGGTCCGCGACTGCCTCCATGCGCTCAAATACGGCGGGCGCCGCCGCATCGGCACGATCCTCGCCGCATCGGCCTGCGAGCGGTGGGTCGTGGCCGGTGAGCTTTCTGGCGCAGCGGCCACCGTCGCCGTGCCGGTCTCGAGGGCACGAAGGCGCGAACGGGGCTACAACCAGTCCGCGGTCATTGCCCGGGCGGTTGCCCGTCGTGCCGGAATCGCCTTCGCTCCGCGGGTGCTCGAGAAGAAGAGGGAAACGCCGCCCCAGACCGGGCTGTCGGCGAGCGCGCGGCGTCGCAACCTGGCCGGCAGTTTTCGCGCGAACCTCCCGGGCTCGCTTGCGGGAGCGAATCTCCTCCTCGTCGACGACGTCTTCACCACGGGCGCGACGGCCGAGGCGGCGGCTTCGGCCCTTGTGGCGGGCGGGGCGGGATCGGTCGACGTGCTCACTCTCGCCCGCGTTCCTTGAGCGTTGCTCCCGCTCGTTGACCGGCTGCAACTCGTTGACTAGAATGGGGACTCGAATGGCGCCCGGGGCGGCGTCCACGCTCGACAACGCGGGTCGATGACGAAGGCCGCAGCCTCGCTCGCCACCGTCGACGGTCGAACTGACGACGTTGGGGCGTCGAGGCAACGACTCGCCGAGCCACAGGAGATTCGATCCACGATGCCGAGCTCTCGATTGACCCGATGGACCGTCTTGCTCATCGCCACTGGAACCCTTGGTTCTGCGTTGCTCCGAGGAACGGCTCGGGCGTGGAACGACGCGGGGCATCGCCTCACGCTGGAAAAAGCCATCGATGCCCTGCCGAAGCCGCTCAAGAGCTTCTACGAGGACCGCAAGGTGTCGCTGGGCGAAGCCATATCCGATCCGACGCGATTCGGGCCACGCCTGGTTTTCGAGGTCGATCGTCTCGAGCCGTTCCCTTTCGACGGCTTGCCGATCGACCGCAAGCTCGCCGTGAGGAAGTACGGTGAGGAGACGATCGAGGAAGCAGGAGACCTCCCGTGGCGCCTCATCGAGAGCTACGAGGCCCTCGTCGAGGCTTTCAGCACCGGGGACTTCGAGGCGGCCGCCGATCAATCCGTGGCGATCGCCTATTACGTGGGTGAGCTCTACGTACCTGCCAACGTGTCGCGACTCGGTGACGGGGAGCCCACGAGCCAGGAGGGCTTACGGGAGCGATTCGACTCACGTCTCCTCGACGCCTTCAGCGGGAAGCTCAAAGTGTCGACTCCCAGCGCGGTCTACCTGGATCAACCCGCCGATTACGCGGTTTCCATTCCGCTGAAGAGCTTCATCTGGGTGGACAATCTGCTCTATTTCGATTATCTCTCGCGCCGCGGTGTCAAGAGCTACGACCGCTTCTATTACGAAGGGATGTGGATCCGAGCCGAGGCCGTTCTCGAAAGCCTGTTGGGCGGCGTGGCGCTGGACGCGTCGAGTTTCTGGTACACGGCCTGGGTGAACGCGAGAAAGCCCGATCTCCCGAAGAAGTAGCGGCTGCGAGCCCGTGCGATCCGACCCCGAGGCCGCATGGTAGAATGGCCTCAGCTCGGCCGAGTGAACGACCGTCACGCGCGCGGCCGAGCCCGTGTAACGTTCCGGCTCGATCCAAAGGGATTCGCTGACGTGGAGCATCCCGAACGAGAGATCATCATCTTGTCAAACCTGGAGGACCGCGTCCTCATCGAGCGGTGTTTGGCCCGCGGGGACGAGGCGGAGGGCGCCTGGGAGGAGATCGTACGTCGTTACCGACGCAGGGTTTTCGGCATCGCGTACAAGTTCACCGGCCGCTACGAGGAGTCCCAGGACCTCGCCCAGGAGATCTTTCTCCGGGTCTTCCGCTCCCTCGACAAGTTCGATCGAAACGCCGATTTCGGTACCTGGCTCTACTCCGTCAGTCGAAATCACTGCATCGATCACTACCGCAGCGGCCGTCGCGAGCGCGAGATGCTCGTCCACCAAGAGATGCCCCTCGAGGAAATGCCCTCGGGACGTTTCGACCCGCATCGACGCATCGAGCTGCATGACAAGAGGCAGATGCTCCTCGAGGCGCTCGCCAGCCTGCCGCGCAAGCTGCGCCAGGCGGTCATACTCCGCGATATCAAGGAGCTTACCTATCAGGAAATCGTGGACCAGCTCCGGCTTCCCGAGGGAACGGTCAAGAGCCGGATCAACCGCGGCCGCATCGAGCTGGGCCGCACGCTTCTAGCCATGCGCCGGCGGGTCGAGACCGCCGAACCAACAGGCAGAGTATCATGAATCTTCAAATAGAATCGCGAGACGACATCAAGATCTTGAGGGTGAACGAGGAACGGCTCGTCTATTCGATGTTGGGCGCCTTTTTCGCCGAAGCCTCCAGGACCATCGAAGCGGGCGCGAGGAAGCTGCTCGTCGATCTTTCGGCCGTCAGCTATATCGACAGCGCGTCCGTCGGCTGCCTGATGGATATCTACCGGGCGATGGACGAGCACTCCGGCAAGATCAAGCTCCTGGGTCTGCAGGAACGGGTGGAAACGATGGTGAGCATGACCGGGCTTCACAACTTCATGGAGATCTATCGCGACGAGGCGTCGGCGCTCGCGAGCTTCTGACTCGAGGGGAGAGGAGGTCGGAAGCGATGAAGAAAGTCAAGATGCTGACGGGTCACGAGATTCCGCTCGATGGCGATCTCCTCTACATGCTGGAATCGCTCTACCGCGAGGTAGCACTCAAACGGGAGCTCAAGGCGACCTATGACGACATGATGAACGAGATCGTCAACCTCGTCGAAGGAATGGACGAGGGGGCCCGCAAGCAGTATCTGACCGAGAGCCTCTTCCTCAATACGGTGACGTACGAGAACGAGCGCCTGAGCGCTTACATGAGGAGACTAACCGGGAACGCCCATGAGGATAATCCGAGCGATTCTTGAAGAGCATCTTACGGTGCGGAGAGCTCTTTGTCTGCTCGTCGGTCTGGCTCTGGTTGCCGTTTCTGACGCGGCCTCGGGTCAGGGCCGGGGGAAGGACGCCACCGGACCGAGGATGGAGATCGAGCCGGAGGAGTTCGATTTCGGTGAGGCCGAGCAGAATCAGAAACTCGTTCACGAGTTCGTCGTGCGGAACGTGGGGACCGAAGATCTCGAGATTCACAGGATCTCGACCTCGTGCGGATGCACCGCCGCGCTCGCCACCGAACGAGTCGTAGCCCCCGGGGAGCAGACGACTCTGAAGGTCACGTTCGAGACCCGTCGATACCAGGGCCGATACGAGCGAACCGTCTCGTTGGCCTCGAACGATCGGCGCCGCGTACTCCAGGTTCGGGTGCAGGCTTTCGTTCGACCGCCGGGTTAACGCGTCCGCGCGAGCGCGGGTGCCGAGACCTTGGCGGCGGCGAGCTCGGCCTCGGGCCCGGATGCCAGCTCCCACGACTCCTCGTCGTTCAGAATCGCTTCGACGAGCTTGGTGTGCAAGGCGTGCCCGGCGCGCAAAGCGACGACGTGGGCGAGCAGAGGCCTTCCCAGAAGAACGAGATCGCCGAGGAGGTCGAGAATCTTGTGGCGAACGAACTCGTTGGGAAAACGCAACGGATTGTTCAACACCCCGGTCTCTCCCAACACGATCGCATTGTCGAGCGAGCCTCCGAGGGCGAGACCGCTCTGGCGCATGAGCTCGACCTCTTTCATGAAGCCGAACGTCCGGGCCGGGGCGACCTGCTCGCAGAACGACGATTCATCCACCTCGATCGACAATTCCTGGTGTCGAATCAGAGGATGATCGAAGTTGATGGTGTAGCTCAGTCGGAGAGAGTCGCAGGGGTAGGCGGCAACGAATCGGCCGCCTTCGGCCACCGAGACCGGTTTCCGAAGCTTGAGAAACCGTCGCGGCGCGGGCAGCTTCCGAATGCCGGCTTCGTGAATCAGGTAGACGAAGGGAGACGCGCTCCCGTCCATGATGGGAACTTCGGGTCCGTCGAGCTCGACGACGACGTTGTCGACCCCGAGGGCGTTGAAAGAAGCGAGGAGATGCTCCACGGTCTCGATGCAAATGCCATCCCGCGCGAGACAGGTCGCGTGGTTGATGTGTGAGAGATACCGGCTCGTCGCCGGGATCTCGATGTCGGGGACGTCCGAGCGGCGAAAAACGATACCCGTTCCCGCACGTGCCGGCTTGAGGGAGATGGTTACCTTGCGACCCGAGTGGAGTCCAATTCCCACACAGCTCGCCTCGTAACGGAGAGTCGTCTGCTTGATCATGCCGTGCGCAGACGAAGCAAATCGTATGCCAAGGTGCCGAGCTGCGAACCACATGCTAACTGCTTGAAAAATTGGGCCCTCATGGACTCTCTTCCCCGTCGCGCTTACGGAAGTGTGTCATTCATGCACTCAGATCGGTCCGAGATGTATCTTCTACGCACTTGTTTCGATTTTCGCCGTCACCGCCGATTCTGATAACATGATGCGAACTATATTACTCGAAAAGTTGCTTTCGTTGACGGTGCTCGGATGGTCAGCTTCCAAGAGCACCGTTCGGGTGTCGCCAGAATGATTGCCGGGGAGACCGCTCGAACCGAATCGAGTCGAGGTGAGGGAATGGATTTTGGCGGATACCTGCAAAAGGCCCTTCATATCCTCCAGCTCGATGCCCGCACGATCCGCGAGGTCTCTCGGGACGAGGATGCGCTCCTTCCGGCGCTTCTATTCTTCGCGATCGCCGGGCTCGCCAACGGAGCGGGACAATTCAGTTTTCGTGGAATGGTCTTCGGCCCCATCCTCGCGACCTTGCTCTCTTTCGTCTTCGTCGGACTCTTGAGCGTGATCGCGCGGTTGTTCGGAAGCACGGCGAGCTTCCTCGAGCTCTACCGACCACTCGGAGTGGCGGCACCCATTCACTGGGTCCAGGCGTTTCCTCTGATCGGCCCCTTTCTGGGGTTCTTTGCGCTTCTCTATTTCGCCGTCGTCGCCGGCCTCGCTATCGAGAGCACCGGCGAGCTTCCACGTTCCAAGGCCATTGCGGTCGTAACGCTTCTCGTCGGAGTCAGCCTGTTCCTCTGCCTGGTCTTTCTCGCCTTGATCGGCTCGCTGCTCTTGTTCCGCGCCCTCTTCGCCTGACCGCTGGCGTCTCTGACGGCCCACGCGGCTTGACTTTTTACCCGCGGCGGGATTAGTTTCCGGCGAGAGCCGCTCTCGCTCGCGCGCCGATAGCCGTTCGCACCGGTAGACACCTTCACGCGGATTCTCTCGAAGCTCATCATCACAGTGGCTCGAAACGAGAAGTAACTCGTCGAAGGAGGAAGCTCATGATACACAAAGCGTCTAGGCAATGGCTCGTGCTCCTCGCCATCATCGTCCCGAGTGCAGTCCTGCTGGCCGCGCAGGAATACCCGTCGATCTCTTATCGGGATGCTGGCGACCATCTGGACGAGATCGTATGGGTGGAAGGAACGATTCTCCGGACGGAAAAAGCCGCCGAGGGCGTCTACCTGCTGTTCAGCGCCAACGAGAAATACGTGCGCCTGCTGATACCGACGGCAAACGTGAACAACTTCGATGGAAGCCTCCAGCACATGTACACCGGAAAGAAAGTCAAGGCCGTGGGGAAGGTCTCGAAGTACGGTTACAAGCTCATCGTCGGGATCAACGAGCCCAAACGGATCGTCGTCGCCGACGAGCAAACTTAGTTTAATCGGCGGAGACGGCTCCACGTCGGGGAGCCACGGACCCGCCCCCTCCTGGGTCCGGGCGGAGGCTTGCCAACGGCGCTTCTTTTTTCTAGTTTAATAGCGAACCAAAGGAGAAACGAGCCCGTTGGCGAAGAAGTCCGCGCGTAAGACTGCCAGAACCAAGAGACCAGCCGAGACCGCAGGAAAGAAGTCCCGAGGAAACAACGTCGAGCAAGGCCAGCTCGCGTTCGACGACGTTCTTCCACCGGGTGGCGCGAGCTTCGTTCCCGGCGGCAACGGCGCGGTCGTCGAGCTCCACGAGACCGCGCAGGCACGCTACCTCAACTACGCCCTTTCCGTCATCACTTCGAGGGCCCTGCCCGACGTGCGCGATGGGCTCAAACCGGTTCAACGCCGCATCCTCTACACGATGTGGCAGCAGAACATCACCGCCGACGCCAAGTTTCGCAAGTGCGCCAAGGTGGTTGGCGACGTGATGGGCTCCTACCACCCCCACGGCGACGCGGCGATCTACGACGCTCTGGTGCGAATCGCCCAGCCCTTCGCGACTCGCCTCCCTCTCGTCCAGGGGTCGGGAAACTTCGGCTCGCTCGACGGGGATTCGCCGGCGGCGATGCGTTATACCGAATGTCGTTTGTCTCGCGCCTGCGACGAGATTCTCGGAGAGATCGGTAAGCGAACGGTCCCCTTCCGGCCCAACTACGACGGCAGCCGCGCGGAGCCGGTGGTGCTGCCGGCGAAGATTCCGAATCTGCTCGTGAACGGCGCGACCGGGATCGCCGTCGGCATGGCGACCAATATCCCGCCCCACAACCTCGACGAGGTCATGACCGCCTTGATCAAGATGCTCGACGCCCAGCTCGAGGAGCGTGAGCTCTCGTCGCGGCAGCTCTGCCGGTGGATCAAGGGCCCCGATTTCCCCACCGGCGGTCAGGTTCTGAACGTCGCCGAGGAGCTGAAGCAGATCTACGAAGAGGGAAGCGGGACGATCCGGATCCGCGCCACCGTCGAGCCGGGAGAGACGAAGCGGGGAGTGAAGTCGCTCTACGTCACCTCCATCCCTTACATGGTGAACAAGGCCCAGCTGGTGCAGCGGATCGCCGACGTGGTGGAGTCGCGCAAGATGCCTCTCCTCGTCGACGTCAAGGACATCTCCACCGACGACGTGCGCATCGAGCTGAGCCTGAAAGCCGATGCCGACGAGCAAAAAGTCCTGGCCTATCTCTACAAGAACACCCCGCTTCAGTCGAACTTCAGCGTGAACCTCACCTGCCTGGTTCCGACCGAGAATCCGGAGGTCGGAAGGCCCGAGCGGCTCGAGCTCAGCGAGATCCTCTGGCATTTCCTCCACTTCCGCATGGAGGTCGTCGTCCGCCGGCTGGAGCACGAGCTCGAGCGGTTATCGAAGCGCATCCACATCCTCGAAGGGCTCGAGAAAGTCTTCGACGTCCTCGATCAGATCCTCCGGATCGTCCGGCGCTCGGATGGCAAACAGGACGCGGCGAAGAAGATCATGGCGAGCTTCCCCCTCGATGCCGAGCAGACCGACGCCATCCTCGAGCTCAAGCTATACCGCCTGGCGAAGCTCGAGATCCTCCTCGTTCGACAGGAGCTCGACGAGGGTCGCAAGCGGGCGAAAGAGCTGCGGCGTCTTCTCGGCAACGAGGCCGAGCGCTGGAAGATCGTTCGCCGGGAGCTCGTCGACATCCAGCAAGCCTACGGGAAGCCGGACGCGAGAAGGACCGTGATCGCGGCGGTGAAAGACGAACCGTCCTTCACCGCCGACGACTTCATCGTGGCCGAAGACAACCACGTGCTCGTCACTACCGACGGTTGGGTGAAGCGCCAGCGCGAGATCAAGGATCCGGAGAAGACCCGTCTTCGCGAGGGCGACTCCGTCCTGGCGTGCTTCGCCGGCTCGACCCGGGCGAGCGCCGTCTTCTTTTCGAACCTGGGCTCCGCCTACACCGCCCGGCTCATCGACCTTCCGGCGACGACGGGACACGGCGTGCCGATCCAGACGCTTTTCAAGCTCAAGGATGGCGAGCGGATCGTCAGTGCCTTCAGCCTCGATCCCCGCGTGATCGGCAACGTCTTCGTCGACGAAAAAAGGCCCGACTACGCCCCCGAGACCCACGCCATCGCCGTTTCGAGCGACGGCTATGCGCTCCGTTTCGGGCTCGAGGCCTTCGTCGAGCCGAGCACGCGCAACGGAAGGCGATTCGCGCGCCTCGTGGCGGCTGCGCGAATCGTGGGAGTCCAGCCGATTCACGGCGACGAGACCGTGATCGTCGCGACCGAGAAGGCGCGGACCCTTCTCTGTCGCGCGGAGGAGGTCAACTATCTCGAGGGCAGCGGAAGGGGCACGATCCTGATCAAGCTCGGCAAGGCCGACCGGGTTCTCGGCTTCATCGCCGCGAGAGACGGCGAGGCGCTGACGGTGGTGACGAGCCGCGGCGCTCGAAAGTCCATCAGCGCGACGCGCTACGACGTGACCTCCCGTGCGGGCCGCGGCCGGGAGCTTCTGAGAAACGGGACCCTGTCGGGCATCGTGCGGCCCGAAGTGACGGGCCCTCCGCCGATCGAGGGTTCCGAGGTCGAGACCATACACTGACGCGAGGTTCGATGGCCACATACACCGCGAAAGACATCACCGTACTCCAGGGGCTCGAGCCGGTTCGCAAACGTCCGGGAATGTACATCGGAGGCGTTTCTGCCCAGGGGCTCCATCACCTGGTCTGGGAAATCCTCGACAACTCCGTGGACGAGGCCATGAACGGCTTCGCGAGCTCCATCCACGTGACGCTCCACCGTGATGGGTCGTCGATCACCATCGCCGACGACGGCCGGGGCATCCCCGTCGATCGCCACCCCAAAGCCAAGAAGCCCGCCCTCGAGGTCATTCTCACGACGCTCCATGCGGGAGGCAAGTTCGACGGGCAGAATTACAAGACGGCGGGCGGGCTCCACGGCGTCGGGGCCTCGGTGGTGAATGCCCTCTCCTCCTCTCTGGTGGCTACCGTCAAGCGCGACGGGGGTGTTTATGAGCAGAAGTTCAAGGCGGGAAAACCCGTCACCAAGCTCCGGAGAATCGGCAGCGGTCGCGGCTCGGGGACGACCATCACCTTCCATCCCGATCCCAAGATCTTCCCCAAGACCAAGTTCCAGCCCGAGATCATCCGCGAGCGGCTTTTGACCACGAGCTACCTCCATAAGGGACTCCGTATCACGTTCGAGGACGAAGCGAGCCGAGAGAAGCTCGTCTTCCAGCACGAGAAAGGGATCGTCGCCTACCTCGCGAAGATCGTCGATGAGCGCAAGGCGAGGGCGGTTCACGAAGCGCCTTTCGCGCTCGAAAAAAACGGCGACGAGCGAGACGGAACGAGGATCCAGCTGGTGATGCAGTGGACCGAGTCCACCGACGAATTCCTGAAGAGCTACGTCAACGGAATCCCCACCGGGTCGGGCGGCTCCCACGAGAACGGCTTCCATTCCGGACTCGGCAAGGCGCTGCGCAACTACGTGGAAGCGCACAAGCTCACCCCCAAGGGCGTGACTCTGTCCTCGGAGGACTTGCGCGAGGGGCTCACCGGAGTGTTGAGCGTGTTCGTGACCGATCCGCAGTTTCAAGGACAGACCAAGGATCGACTCAACAACCCCGAGGTCCAGCAGCAGCTCGATGCCGCCTTGCGTCCCGCGCTCGAGCTCTGGCTCAACGAGAACCGTTCCACCGCCGAGTCGGTGATCGCGCGGATCATCCTCGCGGCACGGGCGCGCGAGGCCTCGCGGGCGGCTTCGGCGGCCATCACCCGCAAGACGGCGACCAAGGGACGCTCGATGCTTCCGGGAAAGCTGAGCGACTGTACGTCAACGCGAACCGCGGAGACGGAGCTGTTCATCGTCGAAGGCGATTCCGCCGGCGGCTCGGCCAAACAGGGGCGCGATCGCACTCGCCAGGCGGTGCTTCCTTTGAGGGGAAAGGTCCTGAACGCCGAGCAGGCCTCTCTCGCGAAAGTCCTGGAGAACCGGGAGCTGGTCGACCTGGTGCAGGCGCTCGGATGCGGGCTGGGAAAGAGCTTCGACCTGACAAAGCTCCGCTATCACCGCGTGGTGCTGCTCGCCGACGCCGACGCCGACGGACACCACATCACGACCCTTCTGCTCACGTTTCTCTACCGTCACATGCCCGAGCTCATCCGCGCCGGCCGGGTGTATATCGCGCAACCGCCGCTGTACCGCATCGACATCGGAAAAGAGACGTTCTGGGCGGCGGACGATCCCGACAAGGCTCGAATCCTGGAAAAACACGGCAAGGGGAGGAAAGCCGATATCACGCGTTTCAAGGGACTCGGGGAGATGATGCCGAAGGTTCTCTGGGACACGACGCTCAACCCGAAGACCCGCCGGCTCCTGCGCGTCAGCATCGAGGACGCGCTCCAGACCGACCGCGTCATTTCTGATTTGATGGGCAAGGATTCGCAGGCGCGCTTCCATTTCATCATGGAGCACGCCCCCGAAGCCGAACAGCTCGACGTGTGACGCCTTGCGCGCCAGAGCGGTCCTCCTCGTCCTCGGCTCGGCCCTGGCGGCGGGGCTGGTCGCGACGCTCGTGGAGCTGGACGCCCCCACACTCGGGCGCGCGGCGCTCGGTCGTGCGAGCGAGGCATCGGAGATGTCTCTCGAAGCTTCGCGCTTTCGTTTCCACCTGCTCGAGGGACTCACGATCGAGGGGGTTCGGGCGAGGTCGGCCCGCCCCGGCTACCGCTTCGATCTGGAGCTCGGGCGCCTGCGATTCGAGCACGAGCTTCGTTCACTCATTCGTGGCCGGCTTCTGATCGTGCGCGTGGTGGCGGAATCACCACGCTTGCAGATTCGTCTCGGCACGAGAGGGGCAAACCTCGAGCCGCCCCGGGACCCGGGCCTTCCGAGGTCGTCCGCGAACCGCGGCCAGCCGCACAGCCTGCCCGACGCGTCGGAGGAAAAGCGAGGCGAGCCCGCGATCGATGTCGAGCTCGCCGTCTCGGAGCTCGTGATCGAGAGCGGCGCTCTCTGGGTGCTCGACCAAACAGAAGGGGAGAGGATCGCGCTCGACGGCGTCGAGCTGACGCTCCGAGAGCCGCGGTTCGACCGCAATGCCTTGAGCCTCGTGCACGGTCTCAGCGCCTCGGGAGAGATCCGCGCCTCCGAAATCCGCTTCGCTTCGACGCGTCTTTCGGACGTGTTCGGCCGGATGGAAAGCGATCGAGGGAAGCTCCGCCTCGACGATCTGCAATTCGCGAGCGGGGCTCGGCGGCTGTCGGGAAGGCTCGCGCTCGACGGAAACGTGCTGCCGCTCAGCTACGAGATTTCCCTCGATACCAGTTCGATCGACCTGCCTCCCTGGGCGAGAGGCGCAAAGGCGCGCATCGAGGGGAGGGGATTCGGGCTCGAGGCGAGGAACTTCACCGGCGCGGGCGCGCTCACCGTTGCCGCGGGCGCCTTGCCCGATGTGGCGTGGGTGAGGACCCTCGGTCAGGCTTCGGGTATCGTCGGGCTCGTGGGGGCTCCTTTCGACTCGGCCGAAGTGCCGTTCGAGATGAGCCGCGGCACGGTTCGCGTCCGGCCCTTCGAGCTCAAAACCTCGGGGACGAGCTGGCGGGTCGAGGGCACGATCGATCTGCAAGGACCGATCGTTCTGACCTTCACCCGCGGGGGCGACGTATTTCGCCTCGAAGGCGACCCCGATGCCCCGGTGATGTCGATTATCGATCGACGACCGTGACCTGGACGTGAACGTTCGTCCAGCAGCACTGAGCGCCGCCGCCTCCATCGCCGGAGACGTCGTTCGCCTGGAGGCGAAGGATGTAGCTTCCCGCCTCGCTGAAGGTTGCGGTCGTCGTTGCCTTGCCGTCCGATTCATCGATCTCGGGCTCGGCTTTGTCGAAGCTCACCTCGCCCGGACCGCGGTATTTGCTCCAGGTCAGATGAAGCGGCGGACCGTCCCGCTCGCGACTGTAAGCGTTCACCACGCCGTCGTCCTTCCCCCAGACCGTCAGGTCGATGGGCTCCGAGACCGTCGTCTCCAGGGAAGCGGCGATTCCGCGAGGGGGTCCCTGAAATGGCTTGCCCTGCGGGTCGAACCGCACCACCGGCGGTGTGTTCCCCTGGGCCGCGTCTCTTAGCGGCTCGACTTCCCAGAGAGGGTTGAGGCCCATCGGAACCTGGGTGGTCTGATTGTTCGCCACGAGGGTCCAGGTCAGCTTCTTGCCGGCGAAGTCGGCGGGCACCTTGATGGTGAAGACCCCCCATTGCCTTCGTGGCAGGAAGTGGGTCGGCTGGCCCCGATCGGGCCCCCCGGGCTCGATATGGTTGTTCGGCCCGACGGGTATCTCGAGGGTCTCCTCGAGGTTCCGATTGAAATAACCGACGAGCAAGCTGTAGGTGCCGTCCTCGTTCTTGACCCACCCCTCGTAGGCGGCGGTGACGCTCTGACCGGAATTCTTCGCAGGGTCGAGAGGGAGCTGCGTCGCCGGGCTCGAGCCTATGGCCGGGAGCGTGCCGAGAAGACTCAGGACCAGAGCCTTTCGGATCACGGGCATGAGACGTCTCATCGCGAACGAAGGAGATCGGGCGCTACGGCTGCAGATCCGTGGCGGTCGGCGGCATGTTCTTCCTCGCTTCGAGCTCCGTCTCGTAGTCCTCGTCGCTCATGTAGGTGATGTTCACCCAGGCGTGCGCCATCTCGTCCACCGTACGGTCTCCCCAGCCGACCCATTGAGTCGGGTCGGGGTTCGACCGGTTCGCCGCGGTGTTGTCGTGCCATGCGGTGAAGTTGAGGATCGTGCCTCGGGGCAAGAGCGGCGCCACATGGTCGGCGTAGACGTAGTTGTTGTGCCAGTTGAACTGGAAGTTGTCCACGTGGCTCAGGATGCGCCTTTCCCCGTTCGGAAGCACCGCTTCCATCGACATCGCCTTTCCCCGAAGGTGCATGTGCGGCTGATAGTTCTCGACGCGTCCCGCCTGCTTCATGACGTGGAAGCCCTGATGTACGGAGACGGTGTTCGGGGGAATGTCGAGGCCCTTCGAGCCTCCGTTGATCGCGTGGAACAGGCCGAGGACCTGGCGGTACTTGGGTGTCTCGCCCTCGGGATAGAAGTAGATGGCCAGCTGCGCCTGGCTCGTGATCTCCTCCCCCACGGCATGGTAATGGATGTCCCATGCGATCTTCGATCCGGGGAGCATCAGCTTGCCGCTGTTCGGTCGCATGAGCTCGCCTTGTTTTCCAACCGCCCACTCCATGAACAGCCCGGGACCGATGTCCTCCGCGTCGTTGGTGCGGTCGGTCTGCGGCTCTTCTTGCTGCAGCCGGGCGAGTGCGTGGTGAGTGATCCGTCTTCCCTCGACCGGGTCGGGCCGAATCTCGATCGCGCGCACCCAGCGCGGCTCGGTCAGGCCCGTTTCCACCACCGGTCGATACCACACGTCCTGTGCCTGCGCCGGCATCGTGTAGGCGGGCGACTCGATGATCAGGTCCGGCTCGTCGAAGAGCGGAGCGAACATCCACCCGTCGTGCTCCGGCCAGCTGACGGGAGGCGGCAAGTCGTTCGGGTCACCCTTGGGAGCGCCCGAGTCGACCCACTTCACGATCGTCGCGACTTGATCGTCGCTGAGCGACCGATCGTTCTTGAACTCCTGGATGCCGACGGTCTTGTCGATGTGCCATGGCGGCATGTAGCGCGATACCACCGCCTCTTCGATCGCTCTGGCCCAGGGGCGGATCTCTTCATAGCTCACGAGCGACATGGGCGCGATCGAGCCGTCGCGGTGGCACGACTCGCATTTTTGCTGAAAAATCGGGGCGATATCCTTCGTGAACGTGACGCGTTGCTCGGATGCTTGGGCGAAGACTCCCACGACGAGGAGACCGACGAACGCCACGACGAGTGAGCGCATCTCTCTCATGACTGGCTCCCTTCCCCGGCTCTGCCGCCGCCCGGTCAATCAGGGCAGCACGCCGCCAGGCTCAACCATAAACGATGACGAGGGGGGAAAACAACTGGAGTGCAGCAATGCCATGGCGGGACCCGTTAATCGATCGGGCCGCCACGGCTCGGGCTGCTTACGGCGCGGCAGGCGCGCCGGGCTCCCGCCTGCGCCCTTCGGGCTTCGGCGCGGTTTCGACGTAGCCTTGGCGAAGTCGAACGCTCCGCTCGCGCAGGCTGGACTGTACTCTTTCATCAGCCTGCTAGGCTACCGGTCGCGGTTCTCGAATCGCAGCGCCGCGATCTGCTCCGACAGGAGCCCGAACACGAACAGCACCGCCGAGAACACGATCAGAAGAACCGAGGTGTCGGTGATGTCGGTCGCGGTCGCGATGGTGTAGGCCATGTAGCCGATGCCGGCGAGGAAGAAGAACAAGGCGATCGGAACGATCACCCGAAGCGGGCTGAAGAGAGTGACGATCCGGAGGATGATCATCACGAAGCGCCACACTTCCCGGAAGGGACGCATCTTGCTCGTCGAGCGTCGGTCTCTCTTCTTTCCCTCGATGGGGACGAAGGCGACGTTATAGCCCGCTTTGAGGAAGGCGAGGGTGCTCGTCGACGGATAGCTGAACCCGTTGGGGAGCAGATGCAGGAACTCGCGGAACCGATCCCGGCGCGCCGCGCGGAAGCCCGACGTCAGGTCGTCGATTCGGAAACCCGCGAGCATCGAGGCGAACCGGTTGAGGGCCGCGTTTCCCAGAGCCCGGGAGAAGCTGGCCTGCCCCCGGTAGGAGCGCGCGCCCACCACGAGATCGTGCTCGTCGAGCTTCGCGAGGAGAGCGGGAATCGATCCCGGCGGGTGCTGGCCGTCGGCGTCGATGAGCAGGATGAACTCCCCGCTCGCGGCTCGCACCGCGGTCTTGACCGCGGCGCCGTTGCCCTTGTTGTAGGGGTGGCGGATCACCGTGGCCCCCGCCGCCGCGGCCCGATTTCCCGTCTCGTCCTTCGAGCCGTCGTCCACGACGAGGATCTCTTTCCAGGGTCCGAGGGCTCCGATCTCACCCAGGAGCTCGCCGATGGCGACCTCCTCCCTGAACGCGGGCACGAGAACGCTGGTTCGTCGGGTGATGCCCGCGGTGCCGGCCGCGGCCTTCTTGCGGCGCGACGAGGGCGCGTCTTCCATCACCACGCTCACCTCTTCGAGCCCTCCCGCACCCGTGACTTCGCCGATGCGAGCTCGCCCGGGTGCTCTTCCATCTCGCTCACGCGGTCTTCGAGCAGCCGCTGGCGGTACAACACTTCCTCGAGAAGTCGTCTCACCGAGGCCATGATGTCCGACACCAGGCCGATCAGCAGGATCATGAAACCAATCGTCAGGAACCAGCCGGCGGCGATCACCGACTGCACGTGCCCCTGGCCTTCCCCGATCCACCAGAAGTAGAGATAGCGCAAGGCGGGAACGGCGCCCACGGCGAGAAAAACCGCGCCGATGTAGCTGAAGATCTTCAGCGGCTCGTACATCGCATAGATGCGCACGATGGTCGCCGCCGAGCGCTTCACGTAATCCCAGTTGTTTCGAATCAGGCGGCTCGGCCGGGTGGTTCTCGGCTCGATTGCAATCTGCGCGATGGCGAGCCTCTTCTTTCCCGCCTGGATGATGGTCTCGAGCGTGTAGGTGTAGTCGGAGACGAGGTTGAGGCGCTGGGCCGCGTCGCGGGTGAAAGCGCGAAAGCCGCTCGTGGTGTCGGGAACCTTCGTTCCCGACACCTGGCGAACGACCCAGCTTCCGAGGCTCTGGAGCCTCTTCTTGGAGGTCGAAAAATGCGCGACGTCGCTCACCTGCCGGTCGCCGATCACGATGTCCGCTTCACCCCTCAAGATGGGGGCGACGAGTCGAGGGATATCGGCGCCGGGATACTGGTTGTCGGCATCGGTATTGACGATGATGTCGGCCCCGAGCCCGAGCGCCGCGTCGATCCCCGTCTTGAAGCTTGCCGCGAGCCCCCGGCTCCTCGATGACCGCAGGACGTGCTCGACCCCGCACCGGTGGGCCAGGTCCGACGTTTCGTCAGTCGAGCCGTCGTCGATCACCAGGATCTCCACGGTGTCGACGCCCTCGATGGTGCGCGGAATTTCCGCGAGCGTCGCCGGCAGCGTCTCCGCTTCGTTGAGACAGGGAATCTGCACGATGAGCTTCATGGTCAAACGTTGAAACGAAACAGGACCACGTCGGCCTCGGCGATGGGATACTCCTTGCCTTCCAGCCGGAGAAGCCCCTTGTCGCGGCAGGCGCTCCACGAGCCCTCGCGCACGAGGATGCCATAAGGAACGACCTCGGCGCGAATGAAGCCGCGCGCCATGTCGCTGTGGATCGCCCCCGCGGCCTCGACCGCCTTGGTGTTACGGGGAACGACCCAGGCGCGCGACTCCGGATCCCCCGCGGTGTAGAACGTAACGAGCTTCATGAGCTCGAAGGTCGAGCGGACGATTCGCGCCACAACACTTTCGTTCAAGCCCATATCGTTACGAAACGCCGTGGCCTCGTCGGCGGAAAGCTCGGCCAGCTCGGCCTCGATTTTGGCGGAAACGCCGACAAAAGCAAAACTTCCTTCTGCCTGGAATCGCGAAAGCCCCATCCGGTCGGGGAGGTCGCTGGTCGCGGCTTCGTTCTCGCCCACGTTCACGACGACGAGCATGGGCTTTGCGGTGAGAAGGGCGTAGCCCCGGAGCGCGTCGAGCTCCTCGTGGGCGAGCGAGGTCCTTAGCGATCGGCCCTCGGCGAGTGCGTCTCGGGCCCTCTGGAGAAGGGGAATCTCGCCCGCGTCACCCTTCCGGCCCTTCTTCACGTCGGCCTCGATCCGCTCGAGCCGTCTCTCGACCACGCCGAGATCCGAGAGCGTCAGCTCGAGCTCGAGGACCTCGAGATCGCGAACTGGATCCACCGAGCCCTCGGGATGCGGTACCGACGGGTCCTCGAAGGCGCGAACGACGTGAACCAGGACATCGACCGCCCTGAGGCTCGAAAGGTCGATCTTGTCCCGACGATCTTTCGCGAGGCTCGGGATGAGAACTAGCTCGATGGTCGCGTAGGTCGTCTTTCGCGAGTCGTGGATCCGAGTGAGCACCGGAAGCTTGTCGTCGGGGACTTTCAGAACGCCGTACTGTTCCTCTCGACCCGTGCCCGTGCCCGCGGCTCGGGTCAGGAGACGGAACAGCGTGCGTTTCCCCACACCCTCGAGCCCGATGATGCCAGCCTTCATGGAAGCATCGGGCATCTTACTACGGACGCGAGAGCGGGCTCCCGAAGCATCGGTTCGTAGGCTTTTTACTACACAAGATCTTGTGGTCTTGATTCCGTTAAATGCACCTTGACAGGGAGGTTGTGGCTATCTTAGGATGCCGGTGGATCAAAGTGGAGTAAAGTGGTCTAGGCTCTACCTGACAACATCTCTCGGAGCAAGAAAGTGCCGGGAGTGAGGGGAGGTCTCATTGCTCCGCGGTAATCATCCCGCGCGGGTCGATGAAAAGGGAAGGCTGAAGGTTCCCGTTGGCTTTTTACAGCTCATCGAGACCAATTACGGCCTGGACGTTTTCGTGACGTCTCTTTCGGGAGACAACGTTCGGATCTATCCGATGGATGTTTGGACCGAGTTCGAGAGGCGGTTGAAAAGCATGCCGGACTTCCATCCGACCAAGGTGAAGCTGCTCAAGCGGGTGCATTTCTACGGCCAGGCGTCATCACTCGACCGCCAGGGTCGGCTGCTCATCCCGCAGCAGCTGCGAGAGCCGGCCCAGATGAATGGGACGGTGGACGTGCTCGGCATGCATGACCATCTCGAGGTGTGGAATCACGACTATCTGGCGGAGCAGCTCCAGCAAGAGCCCTTCACCGTGGACGACCACCGAGCGCTCACCGAGTACGACATTTGATCATGTCGGTGGCACTCATGACGGAATCCGAGCCGAGCTCAGCGGGCCACGTGCCCGTTCTTCTTGCCGAGGCCGTCGACTTCCTCGCGCCGAGAGACGGCGGGGTGTACGTGGATGCGACGTTCGGCGGCGGTGGCTATTCCGAAGCGATCCTCCGTCGCTCTTCCCCCGGAGGAAGGGTCATCGCGCTCGATCGCGATCGGGCCGCGCTTCGACGAGGCGATGCCATGGTCGCCGAGCACTCGGGGAGGCTCGAGCTCGTGTGGGGCTCGTTCGCGGATCTGTGCCCGCACCTCGACGGCCTCGGTGTGGCCTCGGTCGACGGCATCGTGGCCGATCTGGGGCTATCGAGCCTTCAGCTCGACGACCCGGGCCGAGGATTCTCTTTCTCCCGTGACGGTGCCCTCGACATGCGTTTCGATCGCTCGCGAGGGCCGAGCGCGGCGGATCTCGTCAACCGCTCGTCGGAGTCCGAGCTCGCCGATATCCTCTACCACTACGGCGAGGAGCGCCGCGCACGGGCGATCGCGAAGCGGATCGCCGCCTCGCGGCCGATCGGAACGACGCGAGAGCTCAGAGGGGCGGTGGTGGCGGTGACCGGGCCGAAGCGGCACGGCATCGATCCGGCCACGCGCACGTTTCAAGCTTTGCGCATCGCGGTGAACGACGAGCTGCGCGCTCTCGATTCGCTGCTGCGCGAGGGGCCCGAACGGCTCGCGGCGGGAGGACGGTTGATCGTGGTGTCCTACCACTCGCTCGAAGACCGCGCGGTGAAACGTGCTTTTCGGGAGCGGGCGAGGCCGGCGGGAAGCGCCTATCGCATTCTCACCAAGAAGCCGGTCATCGCCGGCGCCGAGGAAGTCGATGAGAATCCGAGAGCGAGGAGCGCCAAGCTCCGGGTTCTGGAGCGCGTCGATGAAACGTGAAACGTTCTCGATGACGCGGGCGGTTCGGAACGAGCGGCTCGTGCGCGAGCTCGACCGCAAGCGCCACCGCGACCTGTTCATGGTGGTCATGACCGCTCTGGTGCTGACCGTGGCCGTCATCGTCTACGCCTGGCCCCATTTCGAGATGATTCGGCTCGGTTACCAAATGGAGGAGCTCCGCCAGGTGCGTGAGGAGCTCGTCGAGCGTAAGCGGCATCTCGAGCTGCAGCTGGCCACCGAGGAAGATCCCGAACGGATCGATCGCATCGCTCGCGAAGAGCTCGGCATGATTTACCCCGACGGAGACCACGTCCTGGTTCTCGAGCCCATGGAGTCCCCACGGTGACCGACGGCAAATCGCTTACTCGTGTTCAGGTCCGGCTCGTGCTCCTCGGATTGTGCACTTCGCTCGGATTTCTCGCCATCTCCGCGAGGCTCGCCTATCTCACGATCGTGGCGCGCGACTCTCTTCGGGAGAAGGGAGCGATGCAGCACCAGCAGACGCTGAAGCTGGATCCGAGACGGGGGAGCATCCTCGATCGAAACGGTCACGCGCTCGCGACCAGCGTGGAGGTCGAATCGATCTACGCCGTCCCCCGCGCGTTCTCCCCCGAGCAGGTCTCTCAGGCATCCCGAGCGCTCGGCGAGTGTCTCGACGCGCCGCCGCGACGGGTCGCCTCCCGGCTCGAGGGCGGCAAGAGCTTCGTCTGGATCGAGCGGAAGGCCACCGCGGACAAGGCGCAATGTGTCCGCGAGCTGAACCTCGCGGGAACGGGGTTCGTCCCCGAGAGCCAGAGGTTCTACCCCAAGAGGCGTCTCGCCTCTCAGGTCCTGGGCTACGTGGGAATGGACAACGAGGGAATGGCAGGGGTCGAGTACGCTCTCGACGACGAGATCCAGGGAGAGCCGGGCCGGCGCATCATCTGGATCGATGCGCTCCGACGCCGGGCGGCGAGCCGGGTCGAGGAGGGCGCCGTACCGGGCCACTCCGTCTATCTGACGCTCGACGAGAACCTGCAATACATCGCCGAGACCGAGATCACCGCCGCGGTCGAGGAAAGCCGCTCGGCGAGCGGCATCGCCATCCTGATGAGGCCGAGAACGGGAGAAGTGCTGGCGATGGCGGCCTGGCCGAGCTTCAACCCGAACCGCTATGCCGATTTTCCCGCGAGCCATTGGCGAAACCGCGCGGTGACCGACGTCTACGAGCCCGGCTCGACGTTCAAGATCATCGGCGCCGCGGCCGCACTCGAGGAAGGGGTCGTGACCGAGGACGAGCGAATCGATTGCGGTTCCGGCTCGATCCAGATCGCGAATCGCATCATCGGAGACCATCGCCCGTTCGACGTCCTGACCTTTCGCGAAGTGATCGAGAAATCGAGCAACATCGGGATGATTCGGATCGGCCAGCGGCTGGGCAAGGAGCGGTTCGAGTCCTACATCCGCGCATTCGGATTCGGCGAGCCCACCGGCGTGGAGCTTCCCGCGGAAAGCCGCGGCATCCTCCGG
Source organism: Vicinamibacteria bacterium (assembly GCA_035620555.1). Taxonomy (NCBI): domain Bacteria; kingdom Pseudomonadati; phylum Acidobacteriota; class Vicinamibacteria; species Vicinamibacteria bacterium. The sequence goes on along the minus strand of DASPGQ010000486.1, from coordinate 11,011 downwards.
CCGTCGTCGCGCTGGGGGGCGGCGTCGCTCGCCTCGATCGCCTTCGGCCAGGAGATCTCGGTGACTCCGCTCCAGATGGTTGCGGCGGTGAACGTCGTGGCGAACCGCGGTCTCTTGATGCGTCCGACGCTCTTGCTCGGCCGAGACCGTCCCGACGGCACGTTTCAGGAGAGCCTTGCCCCCCAGCCGGTTCGTCGTGTCATCAGCGAAGAGACGGCGCGGCATCTGACCTCGTTTCTCGAGGGTGTGGTCGAGCGCGGAACGGGACGGAGAGCCGCGGTGGCCGGCTTCCGGGTGGCGGGCAAGACGGGAACGGCGCAGAAGGCGATTCGCGGCGGCTATTCGAAAACGGACTACATCGCTTCTTTCGCCGGCTTCGCTCCGGCGGAGGATCCCGAGTTAACCGCGCTGGTCATTCTCGACTCGCCCGACGGAGATCACTCCGGCTCGCGAGCGGCCGCGGTGTTCGGCCGGATCATCGAGCGCTCGCTCCGTTACCTGGGCGTCCCCCGGGACGACGAGACGCTGGTGCGACTCGCCACAGTTTGGCCACAAACCCGGCCTATGCTCGACGGAGAAACGAAGGTGATCGGCGTCTCGGGGCGGGTCGAGGAGGTTCCCGACGTCATCGGATTGCCGGCGCGCGACGCGCTCGCTCGCTTCGTCACCTTGGGCCTCGTGCCCGTCATCGAGGGTTCGGGATTCGTGGTCGAGCAGCACCCGCTCGCGGGTGCGACCGCCGCCGCGGGAGAGCGAGCCCGACTGGTCCTGGGCGTTCGCCCGGTCGAGGGGCGCGAGCTTTATGGCGTGCCGCCCGCTCGCGATCAACGCGTGGCGAGCGTGCACCGGGAGACTTTCGGTCCGAGCCCGGAGTGATGGCTGTGACGACTGCCAGAGCGGGAAGCGCGACGGACGCCGCCGGCAACGCATCGACCGGCGCGAACTTGACGGCGCTCCTCCGCCTCATTCCGCTCTCGAGCGTTACCGGCCCGCGCGAGAGACTCATCAAGAGCGTGAGCGTGGACTCGCGCGAGGTCGGGCCCGGCGGGCTGTTCGTCGCGATCCGCGGCGAGAAAGCCGACGGAAACCGGTTCGTCGATGATGCTGTGTCGCGGGGAGCGGTCGCCGTCGTGAGCGAGATGCCCGCGTCCGATTCCTCGGCCACCTGGGTCCAGACGCCGGAGCCCCGGAAAGTCGTGGGGGTGCTCGCCGCCGCGGTCCAGGGGAATCCGTCGACGAAGATGAACCTCGTCGGTGTCACCGGGACCAACGGAAAGACCACGACGGCATTCCTCGTGGATGGCCTCCTCGACCGGCTCGCCCCGCCGTCGGCGATGCTGGGTACGGTGGTGAGGAAGATCGGGGAGCGCAGCGAGCCCGCCCGATACACGACGCCCGAGGCGCCCGCGATCCAGAAGTTTCTCGCCGAGGCCCTGGCCTCCGGTTCGGGCTACGGCGTGCTGGAAGTCTCCTCTCATGGACTCGCGCTTCACCGGCTCGAGGGCACGGAGTTTCTCGTCACCGTGTTCACCAATCTCTCCCGTGACCATCTCGATTTTCACCGAGACATGGAGGATTATTTTCGCACGAAACGGCTCCTGTTCACGCGGTACGTTCGCGCCGGGGCGACCGCGGTCGTCTCGATCGACGACGCCTACGGAGAAAGACTCGCGGCGGAGCTCGGGACGAGCGCCGTCACCTTTGGCCTCGCGGCCACCGCCGATCTCTCGGTGTCGCAGGTCGAAGCCTCGCTCGAGGGCATCCGGTTCCAGTGCCGCGAGGGCGAGAGGACGTTCGAAATTCGAAGCCCCCTTCTCGGTCGTTACAACGCGCTCAATCTCGTCGCCGCTCTTGCCGCCGTTCGGGCGCTCGGTTTCGAGCACGAGGCGATCGTCGAGGCCCTCGAGACGGTGTCCGGGGCCCCGGGTCGCTTCGAGCGGGTTCTCGTCGACCGGCCGTTCGACGTCATCGTCGACTACGCACACACCGACGACGCCTTGAGAAAGCTGCTCGAAGCGGCGAGACCCCTCACGAGAAACCAGCTCATCGTCGTCTTCGGCTGCGGAGGGGAGCGAGATCGGACGAAGAGGCCCCTGATGGGTGATGTGGCTTCACGCCTCGCCGACCGGGTCGTTCTTACCTCCGACAATCCCCGGGGCGAGAATCCCGAAGCCATCCTGCGCGAGATTCAGCTCGGCGTGAAAGAGGCGCCGGTTCGGGTCGAGGTCGACCGGAGAAAGGCGATCGAGCTGGCGCTGGGCGAAGCACGGCCCGGCGACGTCGTGATGATCGCGGGCAAGGGCCACGAGCCCTATCAGATCGTGGGAGATCGCGTTCTGCCGTTCGACGATCGCGAGGTGGTACGCGAGATCGGAGGCGCGTCTCCGTGAGGTTGTCCGCAGGAGAAGTGGCGAAGCTCGTGGCCGGCTCGATCGCGAGCGGGGATCCCAACGCCCCGGTCGAGGGGGTTTCCATCGACAGCCGGCGCGTCGAGCCCGGCCAGCTCTTTTTCGCCATCGTCGGCCCGAGGCATGACGGCCACGACTTCGTTTCTCAGGCCATCGCCCGCGGGGCTTGCGGCATCGTCGCCTCGTCGGACGTTATCGTTGGCGCCGACGCCTTTGTCGTCCGTGTCGCCGACACCACGCGCGCCCTTCAAGATCTGGCCGCCGCGATCCGGGACCGTGCCGGGGTTCAGGTCGTTGCGATCACCGGGAGCATGGGCAAGACCACGACCAAGGATGCCGCGGCCGCCGCCATCGCCACCCGGCACCGCGTGCTCAAATCCGAGGGGAACCTCAACAACCACTACGGCCTGCCGCTGTCGCTCCTGAGGCTTGGCGAGGAGTCGGTCGCCGTGCTCGAGATGGGCATGTCCGCGCCGGGAGAGATCGCGCGGCTCTGCGAGATCGCGAAGCCCGACGTCTCGGTTCTGACGAACGTCGCCGAGGCCCACCTGGAGTTCTTCGGAACCGTGGAGGCCATCGCCGAGGCGAAGGGCGAGATCTTCGTCGGGCTAAAGGCGGAGGGCGTTGCCGTGGTGAATGCCGACGATCCCCTCGTTCTCGAGCAGGCGAAGAAATTCTCGGGACGGGAGATCCGATTCGGCCTGAGCGACGACGCCGACGTCCGCGGCCGTGTCGCCTCGGCGTCGAGCGCCGGAGTACGATTCACCGTCGAGCGGGGGCGGGACCGGGTGGAGGTCTCTTCCCCTCTTCCCGGACGTCACAACGTGTACAACCTTCTCGCCGGTCTCGCCGCCGCCAGTGCCCTCGACGTGCCGATCGCGACTGCCGCCCGCGGGCTAAAGGAGCTTTCACCCGCTCATCATCGCGGTGAGCGGCTCGAGCTAGCGGGCGGCGTCGTCGTGATCGACGAGACCTACAACTCGAACCCCCGCGCGCTTCGCGCCGCCCTCGATCTCCTCTCTACCGAGCCGGGCCGCCGACACCTCGCGGTGATCGGCGACATGCTCGAGCTCGGCGGAGCGGCCGAGGAGCTTCACCGCCGGGCGGGTAGAGATGCGGCGAGCCGGGGCGTCGACGTGCTCATCGCCGTGGGCGGGCTCGCGGACTCGGTCCTCGAAGGGGCGAAGGACGCGGGAATCAAAGCCGTGCGCCTCGACGCGGTTCGCAGCGCGGAAGAAGCGGGAGCGCTCGTCAAAGGGCTGCTCCGCGAAGGTGACGTCGTTTTGTTCAAGGGCTCGCGCGGCGTCGGGCTCGAGAGGGCGGTCGAGATCGTGCGAGCGGGCCGGGCGGAAGGGGAGAGCGCGTGATCTATCACCTTCTCTACCCCCTCCACGAAGACTACAGCTTCTTCAACGTCTTTCGCTACGTCACGTTTCGCACGGCCTCCGCCACGTTGACGGCCCTCGCCATCTCGTTCGTGATGGGCCCGTGGCTCATCCGAAGGCTCCGGCGGTTCCAGATCGGCCAGCACGTCCGTCAGGAAGGTCCCGAGACCCACCGTTCCAAGGCGGGCACTCCCACGATGGGCGGCCTGCTCATTCTCGCGGCGATGATCGCGCCGACGCTTCTCTGGGCGAACCTGACCAACGTCTTCGTATGGATGGCGCTGGGGACGACGGTCGCGTTCGGCTTGATCGGTTTCTTCGACGATTACTTGAAGATCGTCCGCCGCCACTCGACCGGGCTCTCACCCCGTGCCAAGCTCGTGCTGCAAACCGGCTCGGCGCTCGTCGTCGCCCTGCTGCTGCACGACATGTCGGGCCACGGCGATTACAGCACCGAGCTCCTGTTTCCCTTCTTCAAGCAGCTCCGGCCCAACCTCGAGTGGTACTTCGTTCCCTTCGCCATCGTGGTCATCGTCGGCGCATCGAACGCCGTCAACCTGACCGACGGTCTCGACGGTCTGGCCATCGGAACGGTGCTCATCGCCGCGGGCGCCTACACCGTGCTCACTTATGTGACCGGGCATGCGCAGTTCTCCTCCTATCTCGATCTGATTCACATCCCTCGCATCTGGGAGCTCACGATCTTCTGCGGTGCCATGATCGGCGCGAGCCTCGGTTTTCTCTGGTTCAATTCTTACCCGGCGCAGATCTTCATGGGAGACGTCGGCTCGCTCGCGCTGGGAAGCGCCATCGGCACCGTGGCCCTGCTCATCAAGCAGGAGCTCCTCCTGGTGCTCGTGGGGGGCGTCTTCGTCATCGAGGCCGCGTCGGTCATTCTCCAGGTCGGGTCGTTCAAGCTCACGGGAAAACGCGTGTTTCGAATGGCTCCTCTTCATCATCATTTCGAGCTCGCCGGATGGAGCGAGCCCAAGGTCATCATTCGGTTCTGGATCCTCGGGCTCATGTTCGCTCTCGCGAGCTTGACGACGTTGAAGCTGAGGTGAAGGGCGCGAAATAGTGGAAGTCCATGAAAGAGGATTACCGGGCCCGGCGAGTGCTGGTCGTGGGACTCGGGCGAAGCGGTCTGGCGGTATGCCGCTTTCTCGCGCCCGCAGCGGCGCGAGTGGTGGCCAACGATCAGAGACCCCGGGAGGAGCTACCCGCCGACGTGGCATCGCTCGAGCGGATGGGGGTTGTCCTCGTCACCGGTTCGCATCCGCCGGAGCTCGTCGACGAGGCGGACCTGGTCGTCCTCAGCCCCGGCGTACCGACGACTCTGCCCCTGGTCGAACGGGCCCGTGCCCGCGAGATCCCGGTGTGGGGCGAGCTCGAGGTCGGCTTCCGGGAGGTCGAGGGAACGGTCCTGGCGGTGACCGGTACCAAGGGGAAGTCCACGACCGCGACCTTGCTCCAATCGATGCTCCAGTCCACGGGGAGGAACGTTCGCCTCGCGGGAAACATTGGCTCACCCCTCGTCGAAGAGCTCGAGGGCGCTTCGAAGGAGACGGCGTTCGTCCTGGAGGTCTCGAGCTTCCAGCTGGAGACCATCGACCGGTTCCGTCCCAAAGTCGCCGTCCTCCTCGACGTGAGCCCGGATCACCTCGACTGGCACCCGACGTTTCGAGACTACTTGCGCGCCAAGGAACGCATTTTCGAAAACCAAACGGAGGAGGACCATGCGGTCGTCTATGGAGGCAACCGCTTCACGGTGGAAATGGCTAGACGCGCAAGACCGAAGAAACTCTACTTCGACCTCGAGTGTCTCGAGGACCTCACCCCTCACGTCCACGTGGAGGGGCCGTGGATCGTGATGCACGAGGATCACACGAAGACCCCCCTCGCCTCGCTCGCCGAGATGCAGGTTCCGGGAAGACACAATCGCTTGAACGCTCTCGCGGCATCGGCGGCGGCGGCCCTCGTCGGGGCCTCGGGAGTCGACGTCGGATACGCGCTCGAGCACTTCCACGGTCTTCCCCATGCGCTCGAGAAAGTGGCCGACATCGGCGGGGTGCGCTACTTCAACGACTCCAAGGCGACGAACGTCCAGGCGGTTCGCGCCGCTCTCGAGAGCTTCGACGGGCCGATCCTGCTGCTGCTCGGCGGCCGGCTCAAGGGCGGCGATCTCGGCGAGCTCCGAGATCACGTGGCACGTAAGGTGAAGCGGGTGCTGGCCATCGGTGAGAGCCGCTACCGGATCGGGGACGCGTTCTCCGACCTGGTGCCGGTCGAGATCTGCCGGAGCCTCGAATCGGCGGTCAAGAGGGCTCATCGCCGCGCCCGCCCGGGCGACGTCGTTCTCCTTTCCCCCGCCGGCTCGAGCTTCGACATGTTCCGGGACTACCGCGAGCGTGGCGAGAGATTCCGTGCCATCGTCGAGCGTCTAGCGGCCAGAGAGTGAGCCATGGCCGTCAAGCTCTCGCCCGACGCCACGCTGTTCAATACGACCATCTTTCTCGTGTCTTTCGGTCTGGTCATGATGTACAGCGCGTCGGCGGTGGTGGCCCACGACGCCCACCGGAGCTCGTATTTCTTTCTGGTGAAACAAGCGATGTCGGCCTCGGTGGGTCTCTTGCTCCTGCTCGCTCTCACCCGCTTCGACTACCGCCGGCTCCGTCACCCCGCGTTCGTCTATGGGCTGCTCGCGGTCACCGTGGCGCTTCTCGTCGCCGTGCTCGTGGGCCCGCCGGTGAAGAACGCCCATCGCTGGATCCGCGTGGGCCTTCTCTCGTTCCAACCCTCGGAGCTCGCCAAAGTCGCTCTCGTCGTCGCGCTCGCCTTTCAGCTCGAGCGGAGGCGGGAGCGGCTCGAGGACTTCTTCGCCGGATGGTTCCCCTCGCTTCTCACGATGGGGCTTCTCGCCTTCCTGGTGGTCATCGAGCCCGATTACGGAACGGCCTTCTGTCTCGTTCTCGTCGGTGCCTGTCTGCTGTTCGTCTCCGGAGTGCCGCTGCGCCAGCTGGCGACGCTGTTTCTCGTGGCGGCCCCCATCGTGTTGTGGCTCGCCGTGAGCGAGGAGTACCGCCGGGAGCGCCTTCTCATCTTTATCGATCCTTTCCGCGATCCCCTGGGAAAGGGGTTCCAGATCATCCAATCGCTGATCGCGTTCGGCTCGGGAGGTATCCTGGGCACCGGCTTCATGCGCAGTCAGCAGAAGCTCTTCTATCTGCCCGAGCCCCATACCGACTTCGTTTTCGCCGTCATTGGCGAGGAGCTCGGACTCCTGGGAGGCCTCGCGGTGCTCGCGGCCTTCGGGATCATTCTGTGGCGGGGCCTCGCCATCGCCCATCGAGCTCCGGACGGGTTCGGCTCGCTCCTCGCTTCGGGGCTCACCGTGCTCATCGCCGGCCAGGCGCTCCTCAACATCGGAGTCGCCACCGGGCTTCTTCCTACCACGGGAATCCCTCTGCCCTTCGTCTCGTCGGGGGGGACGTCGCTCGTGATGAGCATGGGGGCGGTCGGTCTCGTATTATCGGTGTCTCAACATGCGAGGTGAGGCTTGGGGCCGATCACGTTGCTCGTCGCCGCGGGAGGTACCGGCGGCCACCTCTATCCCGCCGTGGCCGTGGCCGAGCGGTTTCGCGACACCGTGCCGGAAAGCCGCGTGGTCTTCGTGGGAACGGAGCGCGGTCTCGAGTCCCGCATTGTCCCCGCCGCCGGCTTCCCCCTGGAGCTCATTCGCGCCGCGCCGCTTCGTGGCGGCTCGATTCCGAGAAAGTTGTCGGGTCTCTTCGGTCTCGCGACCGGCTGGCTCGACGCCCGACGGCTCCTTCGCCGCATCGAGCCGAGAGTCGTCATGGGGCTCGGAGCCTACGTCTCGGGGACGATGCTCCTCACCGCCGCTCTTCGCGGCATCCCGACGCTCGTCCTCGAGCCCAATGCCGTGCCCGGGCTCGCGAATCGCTGGCTCGCTCCGTTCGTCGACGAGGCGGCCTGCGCCTTTGCCGATACGACGCGCTTTTTCGGAAAGAAGGGCGTGGTGACGGGGAATCCCGTGCGCGAGTCCATCTTGGGCGTTCCCCCGCTTTCCCCTCAGATCTCGTCGACCATGAGGGTTCTCGTATTCGGAGGAAGCCAGGGGTCGGTGTTCTTGAACCGCACGATGACCGAAGCGGCGCCCCGGCTCGCCGCGGGCATCGCCGTCACCCATCAGACCGGAACCATGGATTTCGATGCGGTGAGGGAGGCCTATGCGGGCTCGAACGTGCGCGCGACCGTGTCCCCGTATATCGAGGACATGGCGCAGGCGTACGCGGAGGCGGACCTCGTCCTGGCGCGTGCCGGGGCGACGACCTGTGCCGAGCTCGCGGCCGCGGGCCGAGGCTCGCTCCTCGTGCCCCTGCCTCTCGCCGGCGGCCACCAGCAGGACAACGCCGAGATGATGGCGAAGGCGGGGGCGGCGCGCACCGTGCGTCAAGCCGAGCTGACTGCGGACCGGCTCGCGAGCGAGCTCGCGGGTCTTCTCTCGTCGCCCGAAGAGCGCGAGAGGATGGCCGCTCGAGCCCGATCGCTCGCGCGTCCGGACGCGGCCCGAAACGTCACCGAAAGGCTCGTTCGCCTCGTGCGCTCGCGAGAAGGAGTGCCCGAGTGACGGCCGCGCTCTTCTCCAAGCAGACGAAGGTCCATTTCGTCGGCATCGGTGGAATCGGCATGAGCGGCATCGCCGAAGTTCTGGTGAACCTGGGCTACGCGGTGAGCGGCTCGGATCTGAAGTCATCGGCATCGACCGAGCGGCTTCGCTCGCTCGGGGCCAGGGTGTACGCGGGCCACGGTCCGGGAAGAGTAGACCGCGCCGATGTCGTCGTCGTATCTTCCGCGGTCCGTCCCGACAACCCCGAGGTGGAGGAGGCCCGACGGCTCGCGATTCCGATCATCCCCCGCGCCGAGATGCTGGCCGAGCTCATGAGGCTGAAGTACGGGATCGCGGTCGCCGGCTCTCACGGCAAGACGACGACCACGTCCATGATCGCGGTGGTGCTCGATCGCGCCGGGCTCGACCCGACCATGGTCATCGGCGGCCGCATCACCGCCTTCGGCACGAACGCGAGGCTCGGAGGCTCCGATCTCATGGTGGTGGAAGCCGACGAGTCCGACCGGAGCTTTCTCCGTCTATCTCCCGTCGCCGCCGTCGTGACCGGCATCGACCGGGAGCACATGGAGGCCTATCGCGACGCGGCGGATCTGGAGGACGCGTTTCTCGATTTCGTTAACAAGGTGCCCTTCTACGGCGCCTCGGTCGTGTGTCTCGACGACGAGCGAGTCCAGGACATCCTTCCCCGGATCCGGAGGCGCTACGTGACCTACGGCTTCTCGGCTCAGGCGGACGTTTCCGCGGAAGACTTGAGGCTCGAGGGAGAGAGCTCGAGCTACCGGCTGAAGCTCGGGGGATCCCCCGAGGGCGAGGTGCGACTCCGCGTCCCCGGTCGGGTAAGCGTCGTCAACTCGCTCGCCGCGATCGGGATCGGGCGGGTGCTCGGCCTCGAGCTGGACCAGATTCGCTCGGGGCTCGAATCGTTCTCGGGAGTCGATCGGCGTTTTCAGGTCAAGGCCGATGCCGGCGGAATCCTCGTGGTGGACGATTACGGTCACCACCCGACGGAGATTCGCGCCGTCCTCCAGACCGCCAAGGAAAGCTTCGGTCGGCGTACGGTGGTCGTCTTTCAGCCGCATCGTTATTCCCGCGTCCGAGACCTCTTCGAGGACTTCTGTCACGCGTTTCACCAGGCGGACGTTCTCTTCGTGACCGAGATCTACGCGGCGGGCGAGGAGCCGATCGAATCGGTCAGCGGGGAGCGATTGGCACGGGGCATCGAGTCTCACGGTCATCGGAACGTCCGCTTCGTCGCCGAGCTCGACGACGTGCCGAAAATTCTCGCGGAGGAGCTGCGAGAGGGCGACCTGATGATGACTCTGGGGGCGGGCAGTGTGACGCTCCTTTCCGATCGAATGGCGGAGGTCGTATATGCGCGAGCACACTGAAAGCGCTCGGCGCACCGCCCAGAGTCTCGCGGCCGCGGGCATTCCCCACAAAGTGGAAGAGCCGCTCTCGCGCCATACGACGATCGGGCTCGGAGGGCCCGCGGAGCTCTTCGTTGAGCCCCGCTCCGTCGAGGAGATCGCCACCGTTCTCGAGATCGCCGCCGCGGAGGGAATGCCTCTTCGCGTTCTCGGCGCCGGCAGCAATCTGCTCGTCGACGGCGGCGGCGTTCGTGGGATGGTGCTCCATACCGGAGCTCTCGACTTCGTCCGGTTTCTGGAAGCGGGCCGGGTCGAGGCGGGCGCGGGAGTCCATTTTCCGACTCTGGTTCGGAGGACGGCCGCATCGGGTCTTCGCGGGCTCGAGGCGGGAGTGGGCATCCCCGGCTCGCTCGGCGGCGTGCTCACCATGAACGCCGGTGCCTACGACTTCTCCATCGGGCGCCACGTCGCGCAGGTCTCGGCGGTGTCCCCTCACCTTGGGCCCATGGTGCTGGCGCGCGAGGAGATCGACTTTCGCTACCGGGCCTCCTCCTTTGGTTCGGACCTCATCGTGGCCTCGGCGCTTCTGGCCCTCACGAAGGACGAGCCGGCCGCGATCAAGTCCGACCTCGATCGACACATGCGCTTTCGCAAGGAGACGCAGCCGGTGGGGGTCAAGAGCGCTGGATGCATCTTCAAGAACCCCGAGGGCGACTCCGCCGGACGGCTGATCGATTCGGTGGGGCTCAAGGGGTTCCGCGTCGGCGGAGCCCGCATCTCCGAGGTGCACGCGAACTTCATCGTCCACGACGGCGAGGCCTCGTCCGCCGACGTCTTCGGCCTCATCGACGCCGTGCGAGAGAAGGTCCTTCGCCACAGCCGGATCGCGCTCGAAGCGGAGGTGATGACGTGGAGCTGAGGAAGGGCGCGCCCGACGAGCATTTCCTTCGCGGGCAGAGGCGGAGGACGAGGCCGGCACGGAAACTGGGACGCGCCGGCGCGCGTCGGGTAGCGCTCCTGCTGGGGATCGCGAGTCTTCTGGGCGCCTTTGTTTGGGCGGCAGCGGCGATGAGCCGCGCTCCCGGGCTTTCGGTGCATCGCATCCGCGTCGAGGGAAACGAAAGGCTCTCCGACGGAGAGATCCTCGAGCTCCTGGAGCTCACGAGCCGCTCCAACATTCTCACGCTCGATCTCGAAGACGTC
>DASPGQ010000485.1 GCA_035620555.1 Vicinamibacteria bacterium | reverse complement strand
TCAGCAGATCGACCATCTCCTCGCTGTTGTAAGCGAGGCCGCCCCCGCTGCCGCCGAGGGTGAAGCTTGGGCGGAGCACGACCGGGTAGCCGACCTCGGCCGCGAAGCTCAAACCCCTCTCCAGGTTGTCGACCAACTCGGAACGAGGCATGTCGAGGCCGATTTTCGCCATGGCCTCCTTGAACAGCAGACGGTCTTCGGCTTTTTTGATCGCGTCGAGTTTGGCGCCGATCAGCTCCACGCCGTACCTTTCCAGCACTCCCGCCTCGGCGAGTTCGACCGACCGGTTCAGGCCGGTCTGGCCGCCGACGGTCGAAAGCAGAGCGTCGGGACGCTCCTTGTCGATGATCTCGGTGAGGTACTCGAGCGTGAGCGGCTCGATGTAGGTCCGCTCGGCCAGTTCGGGATCCGTCATGATGGTCGCCGGATTCGAGTTGACCAGCACAGTCTCGTAGCCTTCGTCCCGGAGGGCCTTGCAGGCTTGTGTGCCGGAGTAGTCGAACTCGCAGGCCTGACCGATGACAATCGGGCCGGACCCGATGATCATGATCTTACGAATGTCGGTGCGCTTGGGCATCTAGATTCTCATTGTGGCAGTTCGGGAATTGGCGGAGCTTTCGCGGCGGACTCCTCCACCGCGGGCTTGCGATCCCGGCCGATCCGGCACCGGGCAACGCTCGGGGTCAGGCCGCCGCCTTCATCAGTTCCACGAACTCCTGGAACAAGTAGCGTGAATCATGCGGCCCCGGAGCGGCTTCCGGGTGATACTGTACGCAGAATACCGGGTCTTTTCGACTGCGAAATCCCTCCAGCGTCTGATCGTTCAGATTGACGTGGGTGACTTCGATGTCGGTTGTGTTCAGCGAATCGGGATCGACGCAAAAGCCGTGGTTCTGAGAAGTGATCTCCACCTTGCCGGTCAATTCGTTGCGGACGGGATGGTTTATACCGTGGTGCCCGAACTTGAGTTTGAACGTCTTGCCTCCCAGTGCCAGCCCGAGCACTTGATGTCCCAGGCAGATGCCAAAAATCGGCTTCCGCCCGATGAGCTTCCGAATGCTCCTCACCTGAGCGCTAAGCGGCTCGGGATCGCCGGGACCGTTCGAGATGAAGACGCCGTCTGGGTTCAACGCGAGTACTTCTTCCGCAGATGTGAGCGAGGGGACCACTGTCACGCGGCAGCCATGTTGCACTAGAGCACGCAAGATGTTGTGTTTGATTCCGAAATCGTAGGCCACAACGTGTAAGCGCTGGCCTTCTTGAATATATCCGGGGCGCACTTGTTCGGACGGAGAGCAGGGTTCCAATCCCTGGCGCCACTCATATTGCTGCTTGGTGGAGACTCCGGTTGCCAGATCCTGACCTTCCATCTTGGGGATCGTGCGAGCCTTTTCCGCCAGCTTGTTCACGTCGAGTTCCAAGGACGAGACCACACCGCGCATCGCGCCCCGCTCGCGAAGATGGCGCACGAGGGCGCGCGTGTCGATACCGGCGATGATCGGAATCGAGTGCGCAGCCAGAAAGTCGGACGCCTGTTGGGTGGAGCGCCAATTGCTAGCCACCGGCGAGAAGTCCCGCACGACCAGCCCTTCGATGTAGGGGCGCTCCGACTCGCTATCGTGGGGGTTGGCGCCATAGTTGCCGATGTGGGGATACGTGAGAACCACGATCTGTCCGCTATAGGAAGGATCCGTGAAGATCTCCTGATAGCCGGTGATCCCTGTATTGAAAACGACCTCCCCGCAGCCTTCCGCCCGGGCGCCCACGGCGTGGCCTCGAAAACAACGGCCGTCTTCCAGCACGAGTGCCGCTTCGTGAATCATTCGAGCACTCCAAAACGTTCGAGCGGCCAGTAGGCGAACACTGCCTTGCCGGTCACAAACTCGCGCGGAACCGTGCCCCACGTTCGGCTGTCGTTGGAGGTATTGCGGTGATCTCCCAAGACGTAGTACTCGCCGTCGGGCACGAGCACCGAGGGGTACGAACCCCGGTCGCGGTACTGAGGCGCTACATACGGTTCGGCGACCGGTTGCCCGTTGATCGTCAGACTACCCCCGGCGATCTCGACCAGATCCCCGGGCAGCCCGACGACCCTCTTGATGTAGGACTTGGATAGGTCCAGGGGAAAACGGAAGACGATGATGTCCCCGCGCTCGATTTCCTCGAATCGGTAGACGAACTTGTTGACGAAGATTCGTTCCTGATCTTCCAGCCAGGGCAGCATGCTCGTTCCCTCGACCTTTACCGGCTGGTACAGGAAAACGATCACCACCGCGGCGATGCCGACCG